>NZ_JBFHGD010000055.1:0-16195 GCF_041583255.1 Trichloromonas sp.
ATTCATCGTCTCTGCGATGTCGCCAAAGAAATTGCCGCCGGCAATTTCAAGGTCATCGTGCCGCCCATGTCGACCCCGGACTTTTCTGAGCTGGGCACCGCCCTCCAGGAAATGGCAGCGTCCCTTAAGGAGCGTGACCAGCAGATCGGCGAAAATTACCGGGAGCTCGAAGAGACCAACCGCGAACTCCAGCTTTCTTATGAGCGGCAGGAACAGATCGGCACCGAACTCGGCCGCAGTCGTGAAATGTACCGTTCTCTGCTCGAGGATGCTTCAGATGCCATCCTGGTCAGCGACGAAGAGGATCGCCTGGTGCTGCTGAACAAGGCAGCGGAGTCTTTTTTCGGCGTTTCGAGAAACACCGTGCATGGCAACAACGTGTTCACTTTCTGGGAAAAGTTGAAAATCGAAAATGTCGAGATGCAGTACGAAATGCATCAGAGTATCCTCCACGGGATGTTTCACGAGGCCGAGGTTCGTTTTATCCGCCCAACGGACCAGTCAAAATTGATCGGCTGGGCCAAGGGTTCGCCGGTGGTCGGCAAGGATGGCAAGCGAATGGTGCAGATGACTTTTCGTGATGTCACCCATGAACGGGAGATCAAGGAAAACCTCGAACAGAGCACCCTGGAGCTGCAACGGCTCAATCAGATGAAGGATTCTTTCCTCGGGCTGGCATCGCATGAACTGAAAACCCCGCTGACGGTTATCCTCGGCTATACCGATCTGCTGCTTGACGAAATGGGCGATCAGTTCAGCGATGAGGCTCTCCCCATGCTCAAGCATATCGGCGATGCTGCCAACCGACTATCCAATATTGTACGGGATATGGTCGATGTTTCGCGCCTGGACAACAAGTGCCTGCGGCTGCGCAGCCGCAAAACGCATATCAATGACGTGATTCTGCAGGCGCTGAAGGAAATCGAATTTTTCTTTTCGGTTCGGCATCAGTCGCACCAGCTCAACCTCGCCGGCGATCTGCCTGATCTGCTCTGCGACCCCGACCGCATGGTACAGGTTGTCACCAACCTGGTCATCAATTCGATCAAGTTTACTCCCGATGGCGGCAACATTACCATCGCCACCCGCCTGCTCCAGAGCTGCCGGGTACCACAGGTCGTCAATGAAGAAGACGCGTCCCGGTACCGGGAAATCGGCTCAGAGCTCTATCCTTATGTAGAAATCCAGATTATCGACACCGGAATCGGCATTGACGAAAGTGACCAGATTCACATTTTTGACAAATTTTACGAGGTCGGCATCATAGAAGAGCATTTTACCGGCAAGGTCGCCTTCAAGGGGAAGGGGACCGGGCTCGGTTTGACGATCGTCAAAGGAATCGTTGATATGCACGGGGGGGAAATCTGGGTTGAAAGTCCCGGCTGTGACCCGCATAAGTACCCAGGCAGCACATTCCACATTCTCCTTCCGGTTAATCCGCCAGCCTGATCGTTTCAAGAATACCAGCGTCACGGGATGAATTCCGGTTTTTCCCTTGCAGGCCTGCCCGAATTTAGGTATATAGACAGGCGCCCATGCCGGGAGCGGGGAGAGTTGTGTGCGGATTTGCCTTCTTGCCAGTGGAAGTCGGGGGAACGCCCTTTACATCGAGTCAGCTGAAAGCCGTATCCTGATCGATGCCGGTCTGTCGGCCCGTGAGTTGACCAGGCGCCTTGAAGGGATTGGCGTGCGCGGGGAAGACCTCGATGCCCTGCTGGTGACCCATGAACATACCGACCACTGCCAGGGACTCGGTCCCATGTCCCGCCGGTTCGATCTCCCTGTCTACCTGCATCATGAAACCCGTAGCGCACTCCCAAGGCTGGGCCGGATCAGCGAACTCAACGAATTTGCCAGTGGTGACGTGTTCGATATAAAAGATCTGCGCATTACCTCCTTTCCCATAACCCATGACGCCATCGCCCCGGTCGGTTATACTGTCGAGACGGCGGCGGGCAAAATCGGCGTAGCTACGGATCTGGGCATCGCAACCCGGCTGGTTTGCGAACGGCTGAAGGGGTGTCGGGTGCTGGTGCTGGAATCAAATCACGACGAAGACATGCTTCGCGACGGCCCTTACCCATGGCCGCTTAAACAGCGCATTCGCAGCAACCATGGTCACTTGTCCAATCCGGCGTCGGCCGAACTGCTCGGCGGCCTGGTTTCGGACAAGCTTGACGCGGTTTTCCTGGCGCACCTCAGCGAAGAAAACAACCGCCCCGAGCTGGCGCTGCAAGCGGCCCGTTGCGTACTTGACCGTCAGAACGCCTGTTCCCCGCAACTGCTGGTAGGCCGCCAGGATCAGGCGACGGTCTGTTTCGATACTGTTTTTTCATAACCGGTTGGAGCAGGGCAGGGTGATCGTTATCCCCTGCCCGCGTCTGTTTCGACCCAAGGCTTTCGATAGGAGAATCAATGGCCTGGAGAATCGTAGTTGGATTGCTGGACGGAGTGAAGGATGCACGCGGAGAGCGGGTCAGGCGTGAAATCCGGGAACATCTCGGCATTGAAGTCGAGCAGGTTCGCACCCTTGATGTCTACACGGTGGATGCCGCGCTCAGCGACGCCGAAATCGAAGCGGCCGCAGCCGGCCCGTTTTCGGACCCGGTAATCCAGGAGTATGCCGTCAACCGTCCGCTCGCCCGGGATTTCGATGTGCTGGTCGAAGTCGGCTTCCGCCCCGGGGTGACCGACAACGTCGGCCGTACCTCGAGAGAGGCGATCCAGTACCTCACCGGTCGCCCCTTTGCTGAAGGCGAGGCAGTCTATACCTCGGTTCAGTATCTGCTCAAGGGGAACCTCGACAAGCAGGTCGCCGAACGGATTGCCACGGGCTTTCTCGGCAACGGCCTGATTCAGCGCTGGGATATAGTGACTTCCGCCGAATTCGACAGGGATAAGGGTGTTCGCATTACCCTGCCGAAGGTTACCAGCGATACCGCCCCCGAGGTTCGCGAGATTGACCTGGATGTTACCGACGACGAGTTGATGAAAATCAGCCGCGACGGCATGCTGGCGCTCAATCTCGAGGAGATGAAGAAACTCCAGGCCCATGCCGCTGACCCGGCAAACCTCAAGGCCCGTGAGGCCGTCGGCCTCGGCAACAAGCTGACCGATGTCGAACTGGAGGCGCTGGCCCAGACCTGGAGCGAGCACTGCAAGCATAAGATTTTCTCGGCCAAAATCGAATACCAGGACGAGCAGGGGAAGAGGGAAACCATCAACTCCCTCTTTAAAACCTATATCGTCGGCGCCACTCGTGATATCCGCGCCCGGCTGGGTGACAAGGACTTCTGCCTGTCGGTCTTCAAGGACAACGCCGGGGTCATCGAATTCAATGATGACTGGAGCGTGGTTTTCAAGGTCGAAACCCACAACTCGCCCAGCGCCCTCGATCCGTACGGCGGAGCGCTGACCGGTATCGTCGGCGTCAACCGCGACGGCATGGGGACCGGCATGGGGGCGAGGCTGATTTTCAATACCGACGTCTTCTGCTTTGCCTCGCCGTTTCTGGAGAAACCGCTGCCCCCGCGTCTGCTGCACCCCCGGCGTATTTTCGAAGGGGTGGTCGAAGGGGTGGAGCACGGCGGCAACAAGAGTGGTATTCCAACGGTTAACGGTTCCATCGTTTTCGATGAACGCTTCGCCGGCAAGCCGCTGGTCTACTGCGGCACCGCCTCGATCATGCCGCGTAACCTCAACGGCAAGCCCTGCCATGAAAAAAAGGTCCAGGTCGGCGATCACATCGTCATGACCGGCGGCCGCATCGGCAAGGACGGCATTCACGGTGCGACCTTCTCTTCGGAAGAACTGCACGAGGGCTCTCCGGTAACGGCCGTGCAGATCGGCGACCCGATCACCCAGAAGCGGATGTTCGATTTTCTCATCATCGCCCGCGACCGCGGCCTCTATAATTCGATCACCGACAACGGCGCCGGCGGTCTTTCGTCGTCGGTTGGCGAGATGAGCGAGGACACCGGCGGTTTCGAAATGCATCTTGACCGTGCCCCTCTCAAGTACCCGGGGCTGCAGCCCTGGGAGATCCTGATTTCCGAGGCCCAGGAGCGCATGACCCTGGCGGTGCCGCCGGACAAGCTCGACGCTTTTGTCCAGCTTGCCACCGAGATGGACGTGGAAGCCAGCGACCTCGGCGTCTTCACCGACTCGGGTTACTTTCATTGTCTCTACGAGGGCAAAACCGTCTCCTACCTCTCGATGGAATTTCTCCACGAAGGGGTTCCGCAGATGGTCATTCCGGCCAAGTGGACTCCGAAAAACCTCTCCGAACCCGGATTCGAACTGCCTGCCGATCTCGGCAGCGAACTCAAGGCCTTGCTGGGACGGCTCAATATCTGTTCCAAAGAGAGCGTGGTGCGGCGTTACGATCACGAGGTCCAGGCCGGCACGGTCATCAAGCCGCTGGTCGGGGTGGCTAACGACGGTCCGTCCGACGCCGCCGTCTACCGACCGCTGTTCGATTCCTTCGAAGGGGTGGTGGTTTCCCACGGCATCTGTCCGAGCTACTCGGATATCGACACCTACCACATGATGGCCTGTGCCATCGACGAGGGGCTGCGCAACTTCGTGGCCGTCGGCGGCAACATCGAGCACGTGGCCGGTCTCGACAACTTCTGCTGGTGCGACCCGGTCAAGAGCGAAAAGACCCCCGACGGCGAATACAAGGCCGCCCAGCTGGTGCGGGCCAACAAGGCGCTTTATGACTACTGTGTCGCCTTCGGCGTGCCGCTGATCTCGGGCAAGGACTCGATGAAGAACGACTATCAGATCGGCGACACCAAGATTTCGATCCCGCCGACCGTCCTCTTCTCGGTCATCGGCAAGATCGGCGACGTGCGCCAGTCGGTATCGATGGACGTCAAGCGCCCCGGCGACCTGGTTTATCTTCTCGGCATCACCCGCGACGAGTGCGGCGGTTCCGAATATTACGAGCAGCATGGCGAGCTCGGCAGCAACGTCCCCAAGGTCGACGCCGCCACGGCTCTCGACCTCTACAAGACGCTCAACGCAGCCCAGCGTGACGGGCTGATTCGTTCCTGTCACGACCTTTCCGACGGCGGCCTTGGCGTGGCCCTGGCCGAAAAGGCGTTTGCCGGCGGTTACGGCATTCGCGCCGACCTGGACAAGGTGCTGGCCGAGGGCGACCTGCGAGCCGACAAGCTGCTCTTCTCCGAATCGCAGAGCCGACTGCTGGTCACCGTACGCGCTGAAAACAGCGGCCGCTTTGAAGCTCTGTTCGCCGGACGCGCTGCGGCCTGCATCGGCGAGGTGACCGAGGAACCGAGGCTGCAGCTGAGCAAGGGCGCTGCGACGCTGGTCGATGTTGACATTCTTACCCTAAAAGAAGCCTGGCAGGCGCCGCTGAGGGAGCTGTAATCATGGCTAAACAGGTCAGATCCATTGTTATTACCGGCAACGGCACCAACTGCGAGCGGGAGGTGGCCAATGCCTGCCGCCTGGCCGGCAGCGAGGTTGCCGACATCGTCCATATCGCCGAACTGCTGAGCGGCCGGGTATGTCTTGACGACTACCATTTTCTCAACCTGGCGGGCGGCTTTCTCGACGGCGACGACCTTGGCAGTGCCAAGGCCGGGGCCAATCGCCTCCGCCATGCGGCGGTCAAGGGGAGTGCCGAGCACCTGGCCGACCAGCTGTACCGCTTCATCGAGGCCGGCAAGCTGGTCATGGGGGTCTGCAACGGCTTTCAGTTGATGACCAAAATGGGACTGCTCCCCGCCATGGGCGGCGATTTCAGGACCCAGACCGCAACCCTGACCCACAACGACAGCGGCCGTTTCGAAGACCGCTGGACCTACCTCAAGGTCGATCCGGCATCTCCCTGCATCTACACCCGTGGGCTTGAGGGCATCTACCTGCCGGTGCGCCATGGCGAGGGCAAGTTCATGGTTCGTTCCGAAGAGGTGCTGGCGCAGATCGAGGGCGGTCACCTGGCCGTGCTGAAATATTCTGACGCGGACTACGCCACGCCAACCATGGACTACCCTCAGAATCCCAACGGGTCGCTCAACGCCATTGCCGGCGTGTGCGATGCCAGCGGGCGGATTTTCGGCCTGATGCCGCACCCGGAGGCCTACGTTCATCGTATTCATCATCCCCGCTGGACTCGCGAAGAGACGCTGCCCGAAGAGGGTATGGGTTTGTGGCTGTACCAGAACGCCGTACAGTTCATCCGCAACGAACTATTGTAGCCTGGGTATCTTTTGAAGCCGGGGCTGTGTTATAGTGGTCCGGATGTAAACCGTTTGTCTCGGCTGGTTTTTCCCGCTACGACAGAGCTGTAACCCTTAGGGAGTTTGCTTTTCGAATGTTCGATAAATTTAACGATGAATGCGGCGTTTTTGGAGTCTACGGTCATCCTGAGGCCGCCAATCTGACTTATCTCGGGCTTTATGCCCTGCAGCACCGCGGCCAGGAAAGCTGTGGAATTGTCGCCTCCGATGGCAGTCGCCTCCGGGCGCACAAGGGGATGGGACTGGTTGCCGACGTTTTCAAGCACGACTCGGTTTTTGAAACGATTCCTGGCGAGAGTGCCATTGGTCATGTTCGCTATTCAACGGCCGGAGGGAACGATTTTAAGAACTGCCAGCCGATCATGGTTGATTACCACCGTGGTGGCATTGCTGTCGCGCATAACGGCAACCTGGTCAATGCCCAGGAGGTTCGCAACGACCTCGAGCGCAAGGGCTCGATTTTTTCCACTGTCGCCGACACCGAGGTCATTATTCACCTGCTGGCCCGTTCCGAGTGCGATTCTCTGACCGAGCGCATCGCCACCGCGCTGAACCAGGTCAAGGGGGCTTACAGCCTGGTCTTTCTCACCGAAACCCGGATGGTCGCCGTTCGCGACCCCAACGGTTTCCGGCCGCTGGTTCTCGGCAAGCTGGACGGCGCCTATGTCGTCGCCTCGGAGACCTGCGCCCTCGACCTGATCGAGGCCCAGTTCATCCGCGAGCTCGAGCCGGGCGAAATGGTTTTGATCGACAAGACCGGTCTGCAGTCCTTTCACCCCTTCGCGCAGACCCAACCGTCTCCCTGCATCTTCGAACACATCTATTTCGCCCGCCCGGACAGCACCATCTTCGGCCAGCAGGTTTACCACGTGCGCAAGGAATTCGGCCGCATGCTTGCACGTGAACATGCCGTCGAGGCCGACCTGGTGATCCCGATCCCCGATTCGGGGGTTCCGGCAGCCATCGGTTATGCCGAGGAGTCGGGGATTCCCTTTCAACTCGGCCTGATTCGCAACCACTACGTTGGCCGTACCTTCATTGAGCCGCAGCAGTCGATCCGCCATTTCGGGGTCAAGATCAAGCTCAACCCGGTTCGTGAAATTATCGAGGGGAAGCGGGTGGTGGTTATCGACGATTCCATCGTCCGCGGCACCACCGCTCGCAAGATCATCAAGATGATCCGCAACGCCGGCGCCAAGGAGGTGCACGTGCGTATTTCCAGCCCGCCGACCAGTTACCCCTGTTATTACGGCATCGATACCCCGACCCGCAAGGAGCTGATCTCTTCGTCCCATTCGGTCGAAGAAATCAATCGCTATATCACATCGGATACCCTCGGATACCTCTCCATCGAGGGGATGCATACCGCTGCCGGCGCACCGATCGTCGATAACGTGAAGGGATACTGCGATGCCTGCTTCAGCGGCAAATACCCGGTGCGGTTTCCCCGCCTGAAGGACGATACCCAGCTGGGATTGTTTTAGAAATTACCAGGGCATATGCCCACAAATATATAATTTACTGGAGGAATTCGATGACTCAGGCGGAGAGAGATGAATTGATGCAGATTATCCGGGAGCTTTCCTACGAGCAAAGGGAGGTCACCCTCGCTTCCGGTCGCAAGAGCGATTTTTATTTTGACGGCAAACAGACCACCCTGCACGCCCGCGGCGGTCTCCTGGTCGGCAAGGCATTTTATCAGGAAGTCAAGCAGTTCGCAGGCCCGATCAACGGTGTTGGCGGCCTGACCATGGGGGCCGACCCGATCGCTACGGCCACTTCCATCGCCGCCGAACTCGCCGGCGATCCCATGGCGGCGTTCATTATCCGCAAGGAGCCCAAGGGGCACGGCACCGGGCAGTGGCTTGAAGGCCGCAAAAACCTGCCGCCAGGCTCCCGGGTGGTCATTGTTGAGGACGTCACCACCACCGGTGGTTCGTCGATGAAAGCCGTTGAGCGGGCTCGCCAGGAAGGCCTCGAAGTTGTCGGCATTGTCACCCTGGTTGATCGTGAGGAAGGTGCCCGCGACAACATCGAAGGGGAGGGCGTACCCTTGCGCGCGGTCTTTACCCGTACCCAGGTGGTCGGCAAGTAGCAGTAACAATACAGTTAAAATCAAAAAGGGACGCCGGTTGGCGTCCCTTTTTTTGGGTTGTGCATTCGTGAAAACTCTGTAAAGTATTAGCGGCCGTAAATGTTTGCAAGGCGCCTGCGCACAACAACAGAAAGGGGACCCGCATGAACCGCTATTATTCCAGGCTGAAGCAGTTCGTCATTTTCAAGGGATCTGACGGGGACATGAGCAGGGATTACCAGACCGACAAGTGGTATTTCGAGCCTAAGGATGTCAAGGGGAGCCCTGAGATCTTTTCCGAAGGGTACCAAAGTCGCGAATCGGCGCTGCACGCGGCTGACGATTGGGAAATTGAATTTGCCTGAAGCCGCCTCCGCCTTCGAACTCTGGCGGCAGGACGACAACGGGCAGCGGTTTATGGTCGAGCGTTTTGCCTGTCGCAGCGCCGCTGAAAGTCGCCTGGTCGAGTTGGTTCGGCGTGTACATAAACAGATCTACTGGGTCGAAGAAATTGCTGATGAGAAAATAGAGCGTCGGGGTTGAATCCGTCAGTTCGGATAATTATGAAGGAGAAGCTAGCCGCTTCTCCTTTTTGTTTTCGCAGGGGCACCCAAGTCGGTTATTATGAACCGTCAACTCCTGCCTGAAAGTGATTTATGCGATTTATTGTAAAGATTTCAATCCTTTGTTGCCTGCTGGCCGTTGCCGCATGTAGCTCGTTGCCGAAACATCCGCCGGATGGAAGGCTAAGGGCTTATGCCCCTGAGACGGACCCCTGGCATTTCAGCCGCCATGCCCCGATCTTTTTGGTGGACAAGCCGGCCCGGTCTTACAATCGCATCGGCACCCCGAGCGCCCGCATGGAAGACGATGACGAGGAGGTTTACGTCGATGGCAACCAGCCGACCATCTATGTCCGCAAGACCCGATTCACCACGGCGCGGGGAGCCTACACCAACCTGACCTATCGAACTCATTTTGAGAAGGTTCCCTTCGGCCCGTTTCTGCCGAACCTGGGCTGGGGAAATAATGTCGGTTTACTGCTGGTGGTGACTCTCAACGATACGGGGCAGCCGGTTCTGTTCACCACCGCGCATACCTGCGGCTGTTACCTGGCCATCGTCCCGACCTCTTATCTGCAGGCTGACGCTTTTCCGAAGGGATGGGACAAGAAAAGGCAGAAGGTCTACGGCGAAAGCCTGCCAGGTCTGATTGATTACGCGGAGGGGTCGCCAACCTATTTTCGGCTCATGGTGCTTCTGCGCGACCGTACCCACCGGATTATGGACATGTGGCTGACCGATTCCCGCGCCCATTCTCGGTATGAACTGGTCGGCGCGCCGATAAAGCCCCTCAAGGTCCTCGAAGGCTTGTCCCTGCCTGGCGGGGACTCGACCTCTTTTTATGAAACGTCCGGCCCGCGCCAGGATTACGTCAAAAACAGCCAGAAGCCCTGGGAGCGCCTGTTGATGAGCTGGTGGGCGTTGGACTGGCGGGTAGGCGAGGATAAAAAACTGGGGCGTGATCGTGAGGACGGCATCCCTTTCTATACCAGTCTCAAGCCCTGGGCCAGAACAGCGTCGGACATGCGGAATTTTCCGGTATTCCTGCAGTACTGGGGCTGGAATCTGTAATATTCAAAAACGGTCGAAGCGCAGTATCTCTGTGACCGTTTCACTGAATGCGACAGCTCCGACGTAGCCTCTGGCGAGCGGAAAATGGATAAGCTTCCAGCCGGGCCCCGCTGGGATGCCACCGGGCAAGTTTCTTTGGTCTGTCGGCCCGGAAAAGCCCCATCCCTGGCTTTTCAGCCAAGCCTCCTTGCCGGTCCATATCCGGTAGAAACCTCTCCGGCGCCTGAGTCCGGCAAGATTGGACAGACAGCTGAACTCCGCTGCCGAAAAGAACTGCGCTGCCATCTGGTCGAAGGCCAGTTCCGGGTCGATCCGTTCCAGGTCGACTCCCACCCCTTGCCCCTTACCGATCCCCAGTACAGCCATCTTTCCGGAATGGGCCAGGTTGAAGCTCAGGTCGCTGGCATGCACGGTGGCGAGCTTCGGCTTCCCGCTTGATTCATAGCTGAAACGAATGGTTTCTGCCGGCACCTCGAGATAGTCGGCGAGAATCTGCCGCAGGCGGCCGCGGGCGGCGACAAAGCTGCGGCTTTTGCGTGGATCGAGCAGGCGCTTTGCCCGAATCAGTTCGTCTTCGGTCAGCAGCCGTTCGAGTTGAGAGATTTCTGCAGCAGGAAGATCAAGATGAAAGCGCCAGAGGTGGATCTGCGTCTGTTCGAGTCGCGGTCTCTCTGGCGCTGCGCTCCACGGGGCAGGAAGATGGTGCATGATCAGGCCGACTGCTGCTGGAGCCAGGCGTCAAGCCGCCGCATCCCTTCTTCGAAGGTGATTTGCGGCTGGTAGCCGAAATCCCGGCGGGCGGCGCCCAGGTCGAACCAGTGGGCGGTGGAGAGTTCGCGGGCGACGAAGCGGGTCATGCGCGGTTCTCCCGCGAGCTTAAGCAGGGTGTAGATCTTTTCCAGCAGCCCGCCGATGGCGTAGGCGAGACCGGCCGGGATGGTGCCGGAAACCGCCGGCAAGCCTCCGGCGGCCAGGATGCGGTCAACCACGTCCCAGACCGGCTGCGGCTCGCCCTGGGCCAGAAAATAGGCCTTGCCGGCGACGGTTGAGCCGATCTCGAGATGTTCGGCCGCCTGCAGGTGGGCAAGGGCGGCGTTGTCGATGTAGATGGTGTCGACCAGGCAGGGGCGACGGCCGATGCGGCGCAACATCCTTTTGCGGCCACGCTCGAGGATGCGCGGCACCAGGTGGTTGTCTTCCGGCCCCCAGATCAGGTGGGGGCGCAGGGCCACCGTGGCCAGCTCTGTGTCGTTGGCGGCCAGCACCAGCTGTTCTGCCTCGGCCTTGGTTTGTGGATAGAAGGCTTCGAAGTGGTCGGGGTAGGGAACCGACTCGTCGACCCCCTCCATGTCGCGGCCGTTGAAGACGACACTCGGCGAGCTGGTGAAGACCAGTTTGCGGATGCCGCTTACACGGCAGGCTTCAATCACGTTGCGGGTGCCGGTGACGTTGGCCTGGTAGAAATCATCGTAGGGACCCCAGACCCCCGCCTTGGCGGCGACGTGAAAGACGATGTCACAGCCATGGGCCGCGCGCTGAACGGCGTCCGCATCGGCCAGCTCCCCTTGGTAATGTTCGACCCCCAGGGCAGCGAGTTCACGATATTCACTGCGGGAAAAGGAACGCACCTCGGCGCCCTGCTGGCGCAGCAGCTTGACGATGGCCTTGCCGAGAAAACCGCCGCCGCCGGTGACCAGCGCCTTCATTGGAGTGCCTTTTCGGCCCAGACCGCCAGCTTCTCGCGGAAGATCTTGGCGTTGTGACGGATATCGACGGGAAAGGCCGGATGAAACAGCAGGTCGCGGATATCGGCGGTTATCTCATGCTGTCCGGCGATTTCCAGCAGTTCGCGGCGGATGCGGGCATGCTCCGATTTGCCGACCCCGTTTTCCAGTTCGATACAGATCACCGGACGCTTGCGGCCGGGTGCGCCGACCCCGACGAGCGCCGAGCGGAAGACCTGCGGATGGGTGTTGAAGATCGCTTCGCAGGGAATGGTGAAGCGGGTCTGCCCCTGGCTTTCGACCCGATGCGCCTTGCGACCGCAGAACCAGATGCGGCCTTCGTCGTCGCGATAGCCGAGATCCCCCATGCGGTGAAAGAAGCCGCCTTCGAGATGCTGAATTTTGGCCAGTTCGGTCGATTCGGCGCGGTTGTAATAACGGGCCGTGACCTGCGGACCCTTGACCACGATTTCACCGATGCTGCCGTCGTCGACCTTCAGGTCGTCGTTCCAGTCAGCGATCGGCTCGTCACTGATGGCGATAATGTGCAATTCGATCCCATCTACCGGCCGGCCGATACAGACCCCCCGGCCCTGGTCGGTCAGCAGGCGGGTCTGTTCGAGAATCTCGGTGCTGCCGATGGAGCAGACCGGCAGCGATTCGGTCGCGCCGTAGGGGGTGAAGATCTGGGTGCCCTCAGGAAGCATTTCACAGAAGCGTTCCAGAACCGAGGCCGGTACCGGCGCACCGGCGGAAATAACCCGACGCAAAGTCGGCAGCTTGACCGCGCAGGCCTGGCCGTAACGACCGACCCGGTTGATCAGGGCCGGTGAGCCGAACATGCTGGTGACGCCGAAACTTTCGATGGCGTCGATGATCTTGCGCGGGTCGACCGAACCGGGGCGGGTGAAATCCATGTCCGGAATCACCGAGGTCATTCCCAGGGCCGGGGCAAAGAGGGCGAACAGGGGGAAGGTCGGCAGGTCGATTTCGCCGGGGCGGATATCGTAGAGCTGGCGCAGCATCTCGACCTGGGCGCAGAAGTTGCCGTGGCTGTAGACGGCTCCCTTGGGAACGCCGGTGCTGCCGCTGGTGAAAAGGATGGCGGCGGTCTCATCGGGCGAGGTTTCGGCCAGCGGAGTGTCGGCGTCGCTGGCCGCGTTGCTAATCAGCTCGTTCAGCGTGCTGCCGCTCCAGAACAGCCGCGGCCCGACGGTGAGCAGGGTGCGGATCGTTGCCTTGCCCCAACCGAGCAGCAGGCGGGCGACATGGGCCTTGGGGATGCCGATGAAAGCTTCCGGAGCTGCCTCTTCGAGGCAGGCCTTGAGGTTTTTCACCCCCATGCCCGGGTCGATCAGCACCGGTACGGCGCCGACCTTGAACAGGGCGAAAGTCAGGGCGAAGAAGTCGAGGCTGGGGGGTACCATCAGCACGGTGCGTACGCCGCGGCGGATGCCGATGGTTTCGAGGCCCGCGGCGATGCGGTTGCTCTCCCGCTCGAGCTGGGCGAAGGTAAGGTGGGTATGGCTGATCCGGCCGCGCCGGTCCCTGCCTTGCGGAAAATAGACCGCCGGGGTACAGGGCTGCAGCCTGGCCATCTTCGGCAGATGGCCGGCGATGTTGTTCAGCGCTGTTTTTTCCATGCCGGATCAGTTTTGATCGGGTGCTTTTTAAGGAAATCGCGGATCAGCGGGATGATCAGGTCATCGGCGTCCTCGAGGATATAGTGACCGACATCGGGGTACGAATGCAGTTCGGCCTTGGGAAAGCGCCGCTGCCATTCATCACGGAAATGGCGATCGAAGACGAAGTCTTTCTCGCCCCAGAAGATCGCCATCGGTTTATCGGCAAAGCGGTGCAGCCCGTTGTCGACCTCGCTGACCAGGTCATAGCTGATGTCCCCAGGCTGTAGCGGGATGTCCTGCACGAAGCGCAGGGTGGCCAGACGGTTGTGCCAGTTGTCATAGGGGCTGCAGTAGGCTTTGCGCAGATCAGCGCTCATCGGTTTGCGCTTGCAGCCGACCAGGGCGGCGCCGAAGGCGAAGGCGTTGAAGGTCTGGATCAGAAAGGCGCCAAGCTGGGTGTTGCGGCAGATTTTCAGCGCCAGCGGCAGCTTCTTGCTCTTGGGCAGGTGAAAGGCCGCGGTGTTGAGGATCACCAGCCGGGCGATGCGCTCGGGATAGCGGGAGGCGTAGGCCATGCCGATCATGCCGCCCCAGTCGTGCACCACCAGGGTGATCCGCTCGCGGATGCCGAGGTGTTCGAGCAGGGCATCGAGGTCGTCGACCCGCTGCTTGAGGGTGAACGAATAGTAGGAGTCGGCCGGCTTGTCCGACAGCCCGCAGCCGATATGGTCGGGGACGATCGTTCGGTAGCTGCCGCGCAGTTCACGCACCAGTTCGCGATAATAAAAAGACCAGCTCGGGTTGCCGTGCAGCATGACGACCGGGTCGCCCTTGCCCTCGTCGAGATAATGGTACTTGAGGCCGTCGCGGTCGAGGAAGTGGCTCTTGAAGGGATAAAATGCCTGCATCACCACTGAATCCCCAGCATCAGGCAGTTGAGGCCGCTGCCGATGCCCAGAAAACCGACAATGTCGCCGGGCAGCAGGATGTCCCGCTCCTTGGCGATGGCCGCGGTGACCGGCAGTGAGACGGTCCCCATGTTGCCGAGAAATTCGAAGGTGGTGAAGTCCTTGTCCGGCGACACGCCGATGGTCTGCAGAATCAGTTTCTGGTGGGCCTCGCCGACCTGGTGACAGATGACCTTGTTGATCCGGTCGGGGGTCAGTTCCAGTTCGCTCATGAAGGATTCCCAGGTTCTTTTGCCGAGCTCGACCCCGTATTTCATTACGGCCACCGCGTCGGTTTTCATATAAGGGACATGGTTTTCCGGTGATTCGGCGGTAAGACCCCAGCGGCACAGGGCATGGTGCTGCGGTTCCGCGAGATTCACACCGCCGAGCAGGCGCGGACGCCGCGAGGGGGTGAAGGAGCCGTCGGTCAGCAACACCGCCACCGCGCCCGAGCCGCCGGTGAGGGTGGCCAGCGAGGTGGTGAAGAGTTCCATCGACGGCTTGTCGAGCATCCGCTTGATCATGATCTCGTTGATTTCCCGAGAGCTTTCGCAGGCGACGACCAGGCCGGCGCGGATCTGCCCGAGTTCGATGCGGTTGGCGATGTCGAGCACGCCGTTGAGCACGCCGAGGCAGGCGTTGGAGATGTCATAGATGGCGGCGTTCCCCTGGATGCCGAGGGCGGCGGCGACCTGGCAGGCGGTAGCCGGTTCGAAGTGTTCGCGGCAGACTCCGGCATAGACCAGCGCGCCGATATCCTGCGGGGCGATGTCCCGCCCCTGCAGCGCTTTTTCGGCGGCGGCGATGGCGCCCTGTGAAACCGGCGTGCCCGGTTTCCACCAGCGGCGCTCGCGGATGCCGGTCAGGGCCTCCAGTTGCCCCGGAGCGATGTGCAGGGCGTCATACATCGGCTTGAGCCGGTTTTCCAGCTCGGTTGACGTAACCACGATCGGTGCCAGCTCGTAGCCGACCGATTCTATGTAAACTCTTGAATACCTCATTAACCACCACCGTGATGCAGGATAAGTAAACGGCTTATCTTAACCGTTGTGGTCGGTTCAGGCAAGGAATAGGTGCCTGAAATCGGATTAGCTTTGTAACATAAAAAGGGGGGAGGGTGAAGAAAAAACGGGAAAACCGCTAATTGTCACGGGGGCTTTGCCTGTCTTCGTTGTTGATTTGATTACGGCTGGCCAGCAGTACGCCGCCGATAATCAGGGCTCCGCCGATCAGTATGGTTTTCGTCAGTGGTTCACCGAGCGCGACTACCCCGGTGAGCACCCCGACCAGGGGGATGCCGTAGAGCAGATTGTTGGTCACCGCGACGCCCAAAACCGGGATCGCCTGGTTCCAAAGATGGTATGCCAGGGCCGAACAGACGACACCGAGAAAGAGCACGCCGATCCAGGCGGTCAGCGACGGGCGAGGCAGCGGCAGCAATAGCGTCTCCAGCAAGGCGCCTGGAAGCAGGGTCAGGGCGCCGACCGACATGATGCGGAAGGTCAGCAGCAGGTTGGGGTAGCGTTTAACCAGGCGTTCGGCGAGAAACGTGTACCAGACCCAGGTGGTGACGGCGGCCAGCATCAGGATATCGCCGACCAGGGTCGCCCCGCCGGGGCTGGGGCCGACCAGCAAGATGACCCCGAACAGGGCGGTCAGCAGTCCGGCCAGTACCAGCGGTCTCGGCAGGCGGCGCTGAAGAAAGGCGTTGGTCGCCTCGGTGGTCAGCGGGATGGTGGCGACGATCAGCGCCCCGTGGGTGGCCGTGGTGTACTTGAGCCCGAAATTCTCGAAACCGAAATAGAGGGTAACCCCGACGAAACCGAGTAGAAACAGGGCGCGGCGGTCCCCTTCGGCAACGCTCACCAGCCGGTGGCGGCGGGCCGGAGGCCACAGCAGCAGCGCCGCCAGGGCAAAGC
>NZ_JBFHGD010000056.1:0-16148 GCF_041583255.1 Trichloromonas sp.
AGCAGCACCGTCCCCGCCTCCTGCAGGCGATAGCTCTTGAGCACCCCGGCCTCGCGCCGCGACTGCACCGTCTCCGGGCGGGCCTGGACGATGTACAGTTCGCCGGTTTCGCCGTCCTTGGCCCATTCCATGTCCATCGGCTTGTCGTAGTGGCGCTCGATGGCGGTCGCCCAGCGGGCCAGCTGCAGCACCTCGTCGTCGGAGAGCACAAAGGCGTGGCGCTCGTGCGCGGTGGTGTCAGTGTTGCGGGTGGCGTGGCTGCCGCCGCGGCCATAAACCATCTTCTTTTCCTTCGTCCCCAGCCGCTTGTGCAAAATCGGGCGCAGTCCGGGCCAGCCAAGCAGCGGCTTGAAGACCGTGAAGCTGTCGGGGTTGACCGCCCCCTGCACCACGTTCTCGCCCAGCCCCCAGGCGGCGTCGATGACCACCACCTCGGGAAAGCCGGTTTCGGTGTCGATGGAGAACATCACCCCGGCCCCGGCCAGGTCGGAGCGGACCATCTTCTGCACCCCCACCGACAGCGCCACCTGCAAGTGGTCGAAGCCGTGATGCTCGCGGTAGCTGATGGCGCGGTCGGTAAAGAGCGAGGCGTAGCATTTGCGGCAGGCCTCAAGCAGCTCATCCTCGCCGGTGATGTTGAGGAAGGTCTCCTGCTGACCGGCGAAGCTGGCCTCCGGCAGATCCTCGGCGGTGGCGCTGCTGCGCACCGCCACATCGACCTCGTCCCGGCCGCAGCGGCGTGCCAATTCGCGGTAGGCGGCGACAATCTCGCCGGCGATCTCCTCGGGCCAGCGCCCCCGCCTGATCAGCCGGCGGATCGCATCGCCGGTCACCGCCAGGGTGGCACCTTCCTGCTGAAAGGCGCGGATCAGCTCGCGAATTTTTCCGTCCAGGCCATTGCCGGTCAGAAACCGCCGGTAGGCATCGGCGGTAGTGGCGAAGCCGTCGGGGACACGAATCCCCTCGGCCTCGAGGCTGCCGACCATCTCCCCCAGCGAGGCGTTCTTGCCGCCGACCAGGGGGACATCACGGTTGCTGAGCTGAGCGAGCCAACGGATGAAACCTGGGTTGTCAGCCATGACCTCCACCTCCCGTCCTGCGATAGAGCTAAGATCGGCAGCCCGAATAAACAAAAAGGCGCTCCGCACGGCACCGCGCAGACAGCCGCACCTGCTACATGCAGTTCTAACAGCCGGAAAAGCGAAGTCAATCAGGGGGAGCGGCAGAATCAACCGGGGAAAGGGCCGACCTCGCTTCAGGTGCGAATGACCCGGCCGCCAAGCAGGGCCAGCAGAGAAACGGCGAGGCCGAGATAGAGCGGAGGGAGGCTGTCCCAGCCCGCCAGGCCGGCCGCAAGGACACAGACCGGAGCGAGCAGCACCGCCAGGGCCCCGCCACGGGGAGCAACCCGGGATCCGAAGAATACCGCCGCCAACAGGGGGAAGCAGAGGGTGGCGCCGCGCAGCCCCATGGACAGGAAGCTCCACTGCATGATCGCCGAACCAAGATTGGCGGCCAGCAACAGCAGGGCGGCCACCAGCACCGCCAGGCTGAGCAGCCGCAGCTGGCGCAGGCGATTGTCCGTGCGGACCAGGCGTCCGACCAGATCGACCTGCAGAGTGGTGCCGACCCCGAGGGTCAGTCCGGCCGCGGTGCCGATCGCGGCAAAGAGCAGGGTGGCGAAACCGACGCCGGCCAACGGCGGCGGCAGGTAGTGGCGAAAAAAATCGGGCAGGGCCAAAACGCTGTCCATCCCGGGATGGGCCTGCCGCATGTAGAGCCCGACCAGGATGCCGAAGAGACCGAGCGGCGGGATCAGCACGGCGCTGAGCAAAGCCCCCCGGCGGGCCTCGCGGACGCTGCGGGCGGAAAAGATCGCCTGCAGATAGATCTGGGTGGAAAGCACTCCGACCAGCATCGACACCAGGTCGGACACCCCCTCGCGAACCCCGTAACCGAACAGGCTGAACCAGGGGCCGTCGGCAAAAGACGTCCGCAGCCCTGGCCAGCCGCCGGCCAGCTGCCAGGCCAGCAGGCCCGACCCGGCCATCATCAGGTAGAGCAGCAGCAGCTTGGCCAGCCCGGTGGCGCCCGCCGCGCGCATGCCGCCGCCGAGAGTCACCGCCGCCACCAGCGCCACCGCCATCCCGGCCGAGGTCAGCGGGCTGCAGCCGAACAGGCTGGAGAGGATGGCGCCGGCCGCCAGCAGCTGGGCGACGATGTGGATGAACATGCCGAGGGCGGAAAATCCGCTGGCCACGGCCTGCGCCCGGCCGCCATAATAGCGATGCAGAAACTGGGGGATGGTCTCCACCTCGGCGCGGCGCAGCGGCCCGGCCACCAGCAGGGCCAGCAGCAGGCAGGCCAGCCCGGCACCGAGGGTGAACCACCAGGCGGACAGCCCGTAGAGAAACGCCAGCTGGGCGGTGCCGATGGTAGAAGCGCCGCCGACCAGGGTCCCCATGATCGCTCCGGCCACCGGCCAGCTGCCCGCCTGGCGGCTGGCGACGGCAAAATCAGCCGCCCCCCGGGCCTGACTGCGTCCAAAAGCGGCGAAGGCAACCAGCGCCAGCAGGGTCACTGCAAAGGCGGTGGGAAAAATCATGGAATCCTCCAGGGTCCGACCCCTTGCTTGATGATTGACACACTCCGGTATATTTGCCTAAGATGAACGGATTTTGCAAGATTGGAAGGAGTCCGGGTGAAACAGAAGACTATCTACACCTGCCAGCAATGCGGCTACCAGAGCCCCAAATGGCTGGGCAAATGCCCCGATTGCCAGCAGTGGAACACCCTGACCGAAGAAACCCTGGTCATTACCAAGGGCAAGGGCAAGCTGCTGACTGCAGCCAGCGGCCTTCCTCCCCAACGCTTGGCCGAAGTGCAGAGCACCGAGGAAGACCGCATCCGCTGCGGCATCGGCGAACTCGACCGAGTGCTCGGCGGCGGCGTGGTCCCCGGTTCGTTCACCCTGATCGGCGGCGATCCCGGTATCGGCAAATCGACCCTGCTGCTGCAGGCCATCGATCGCCTGGCCGAAGTCGGCCCGGCCCTGTATGTGACCGCCGAAGAATCGACCCGCCAGGTCAAACTGCGCGGCGAACGGCTCGGCGCGCGTGCCCGCGACCTTTTTCTGCTGGCGGAAACGTCCCTGGAAACGATCCAGGAGCGGGTCCGCGAACTCAAGCCGGCGTTTCTGGTCATCGACTCGATCCAGACCATCTACACCGGCGCCCTTGAATCGGCCCCCGGAAGCGTCAGCCAGGTGCGCGAATGCGCCGGCCGCCTGATGCAGGTGGCCAAAGGGGACAACATCCCCACCTTTATCGTCGGCCACGTCACTAAAGACGGCTCCATCGCCGGGCCCCGCATGCTTGAACATATGGTTGACACGGTGCTCTATTTCGAAGGCGAGCCCGGCCATCCCTACCGCATCCTGCGGGCGGTCAAGAACCGCTTTGGCTCGACCAACGAAATCGGGGTGTTCGAGATGAACGAGGCGGGACTGTCCGAAGTCTCCAACCCCTCGGAGCTCTTTCTCGCCGAGCGCCCCGAAGGGGCCGCCGGCAGCGCCGTGGTCCCCTCCCTGGAAGGGAGCCGGCCGATCCTGGTCGAACTGCAGGCGCTGGTCTCGGGTTCTGCTTTCGGCACGCCGCGCCGGACCACCATGGGGATCGACCACAACCGGGTCTCGCTGCTGGTGGCGGTACTGGAAAAGAAGGTCGGCCTGTCGCTGCTGGCCCAGGATATCTTTCTCAACGTGGCCGGCGGGGTACGCCTCGACGAGCCGGCCGTCGACCTCGGGGTGATGGCGGCGCTGGCCTCCAGCCACCTGAACAAGCCGATCCCCCCGCGCACCATCCTGTTCGGCGAAGTCGGCCTGGCCGGCGAGGTGCGGGCCGTCTCCCGCCCGGAGCTGCGGATCAAGGAAGCGGCCCGGCTCGGCTTCGACCGCTGCCTGCTGCCGGCCGGCAACCTGAAAAACCTGGAGGCGCCCAAGGGCATAGAACTGATCGGAGTCCGCCGCGCCGAAGAGGCGCTGGAAGGACTGTTTGAGTAAGGCCGTAATTAGTGATTATCAGGAGGCTCACTTGACTGAAAACGATCTCACCCATTTCGACGACGAGGGCAAAGCCATCATGGTCGAGGTCGGTGAAAAAAATCCGACCCATCGCATTGCCGTGGCCAGGGGCGAGGTTCGCATGGAAGAGGCGACCCTCAGCCGCATTCTCGACCGCGGCGTGAAAAAAGGGGACGTCTTCGCCGTGGCCCGCATCGCCGGCATACTGGCGGCCAAGAAAACCCCCGAACTGATTCCCCTCTGCCATCCGCTGCTGCTGACCTCGGCGGCCATCGAGTTCTTTCCCCACCCCGGCCAGGGCCGGGTCGAGATCGAGGCGACCGTCAAGGTCGCCGGCCAGACCGGGGTCGAAATGGAGGCACTCACCGCCGTTTCCGCTGCCGCCCTGACCATCTACGACATGTGCAAGGCGATGGACAAGGCGATGGTCATCGGCGACATCCGGCTGATGGAAAAACACGGCGGCAAAAGCGGGTCGTTTGTCCGCACCCAATAACCGCATGTCGCCCCGGGCGACCAGGAGAATACCATCGTGCCGCAAGAAGAAACTTTCGCCATCCGCAGAACCTTTCTGATCCCCCTGGGGCTGCTCCTGCTGCTGTCACTGGCCCTGCTGGTCACCTGCATCGTTCAGGGCCAGCCGATCGCCAAGGCGCTCATCCTTGCCTTCATCCTCCTGCCGGTCATCGGCTTTTTCATCGAAAGCGCCTTTCGGCGGGCGGTGATCACCGCCGAAGGACTCACAGTATACAAATTTCTGCGCCAGAAACACCTGGCCTTTGCCGAAATGACCGCGGTAGAAACGGTAATGGTGCGCAAACGGGTTTTCCTGACCCTGTGCGTAGATGACGAATTCGTCATCCTGTCCAACGCCTATGCCGATTTCCCCGGACTGGTCCGCGCCCTGCTGCAGCGGGTTCCCGCGGCCGCGATCAGCGACGACACCCGCAAGATGGCTGAGGCGCCGCCGGTCAAAAGCACCGACATTGTCTCCTGCTGGCTGGCGGTAGCCCTGCTGGCCTTTATCCTCTACATCCAGTTCAGCGGCAATTCCTGACAGAAGGGGTCCTCAAGACCCCATCTTTGTTGACTTTATTAACAAATTAATTTAATATGCGGGGATACTCAAAATTCAAGGGAGCCGTGCATGAACAAGGAGAAACTCGAAGACTTCCGGCAACTATTACAATCCCAGATTGACAGCCTGCTGCGGGAAGCCGGCAAGACCGTATCGGAGATGACCGACGAAAAAACCAACTTCCCCGACCCCACCGACCGCGCCTCCCTGGAATCGGACCGCAACTTCGAACTGCGCATCCGCGACCGTGAGCGCAAGCTCATCGGAAAAATCCAGGAAGCCCTCGAACGCATCGATGACGGGGAATTCGGCATCTGCGAAAGCTGCAGCGAAGAGATCGGCGAAGCCAGGCTCCGCGCCCGTCCGGTGACCACCCTCTGCATCGACTGCAAAACCGAACAGGAGCGCCAGGAACGTATCGGCTGATCCAGCGAAAATTTCCGCAGGACATCCGGGGGGGAGACACAAGGAAGGTCATGAAGGTCGATTGCTTCGAACTTCTCCACAGAATTGTCCGGATTGCCAACTGCGCAGTTCACGACTACCCCCGGGCCCTGAAGGATATCCTTCGGCTGGTGTCACAGTTGTTTCCGATGGAAGATTGTACCCTCTTCCTGCTCGGCCGCGACGGCGACCTGCTGGTCCTTTCCATTGCCGCTTCCGGCGATGAGCTCCTTACCCCGTGCGCCATCTCCGCCAAAAGCTTTCCCGGCGGGGGGGCGCTGCTCCGTCGTCACCCCGAATACCACCAGGGCACCCTGTATGTCCCGGTTTTCTGCTGCAAACAGGACTACGGGCTGCTCGCCGTCTCCACTGCCGGCAAGCAGCCGGTTTCACCCCAGGAGCTCGAATGCCTGACCTCCATCGGTGAAGAGCTGGCCTTTCTGGCCCGCAACGCCGCCATCCATGTCGAGGACAGCTGGCGGATGGAGCAGTTCGCCTTCCTTTCCGACCTCGGCCGCCAGCTGACCCAGGCCCACCAGCTCAAAGAACTTTTATCCACCGCCGCCAAGAGCATCCACCGCCATTCTCAAGCCGCCTGCGTCATCCTGCGCCCGCTGATCGGCGGCACCGTCATGGGCAGCAGCTACCTGCGCCTCGATAACGCCGTACGCAAACATCGCAGCCTGCTGCAGCAACTGGAGGAGGAGCAGTCCCCCCGGGCCCTCAACCGGACCAGCCCACTGTACTCGTCCGACCTGGCCCGAAGCGAAGAAAATTTCCCTTCGCAAATGGTCGTCATCCCGCTGTTTTTTCAACAGCACGCCATGGGTACCCTGACCCTGTTTTTCAGCCGGGAAATGGCCGAAAGGCCCTTTGCCAGTAAAGACGCAACCAAGGAATTCTACACCTCGGTCGGTTCGCAGATCGCCCACGCCCTGGATCGGGTATCGACCCTCGAACGGCTGGAAACCCTTTCTGCCGAAAACGATCTCAAGTTTCGCGAACTGTCCCTGCTCTACCGCAGCTTCCGGGCCATCCACAGCACCCTGAACCTCAACGAACTGATGCACCTGATCCTTTCCGCGGCCACGGTTCCGGCCGGCGGCGGATTCGAGCGGGCCATGCTCTTCACCATCAACGAACGCAGCGGAATACTGCAGGGGATGCTGGGCGTCAGCCAGGAAGGGGCCGCCCTGATTTTCTCCTCACTCGACGACCGGGTGGCATGGGAACAACCAAGAGTCGATGCGGATATCCGCGAGGCCCTGCGCCAGCTGCCCTTCTGCCAGCAGGTCATGCGCCAGCGGCTGCCGCTGGACGCCGATGACAACGCCCTCGCCCGTGCGGTTCTCAAGGGGCGGGTGATTTTTGTCTCCAAGCCGGGAGACGAACCGCCATCGGGCGCCGCCATGGCCGAAGAGCTCCAGCTCGGCCCCTATGCCTGCGCCCCCCTGCGCGGCAAGGATCGCCCGCTCGGGGTGCTGGTGGTCGACAGCTGCACAACCCGCAGGGCCATCGGCCTCGACCGCTTGCGCTTTCTCGAACTGTTCGCACACCAGGCCAGCAGCGCCATGGAAAATTCGCTGCTGCTGCAACGCCTCGAAACCGTCAACCGCGACCTGCGGGAAACCCAGGAACGCCTGATTCACGGAGAAAAACTGGCCGCGCTCGGCGAGTTGGCCGCCTCGATCGCCCACGAGCTGAAAACCCCTCTCGTGCCGATCGGCGGCTTTGCCCAGCGGCTGTCTCGCCTGGTCAGCCCCGGCTCCAAAGAAGCGGAATACTGCGACATCATCGCCCGCGAAACCCGCCGCATGGAACAGATTCTCTCCGAAATCCTCGCTTTTTCCAAAAAGCAACTGCTCTGTTTCGGTGAATGCCAGGCCGATAAAGTCATTGAACAAGCCCTCACCCTCGAAGAGGACGCCCTTAAAACCGCCCATATCGAGGTCGTTCTCGATATCAGCAATGCCCTCTCCCCGTTTCAGGGGGACTCACAGAAACTCCTGCAGGTCCTCATCAACCTGATCGACAACGCCCGCCACGTCATGACAGACGGCGGCACCCTCACCATCCGGGCCTATCCCTCCTCGCAGCGGGGCAAGGACGCCATCGCCATCGAGATCAAAGACACCGGAGGGGGAATCCCGAACGCGGTGCTGAAAGAAATATTCACCCCCTTCTACACCACCAAGGCCCAGGGAACCGGCCTCGGCCTGTCCATTTCTCAGCGCATCATTCAGCAGCACCGGGGATCCATCGAAATTCAAAATGACCAGGATGGCGCCGTCTTCACCATTCACCTGCCGCTCAAAGCCTCGCTCGAACCGTTCATTTGACAAACCCGGCGGGCTTGATTATGGCATTCTTCCTTTAAGGGGCGGTAGCTCAGCCGGGAGAGCGATGCGTTCGCAATGCGTAGGTCGTTAGTTTGATCCTCATCCGCTCGACCATAAAATTCAAGGGGCCGGCGTTTATTCGCCGACCCCTTTTTAATCACTACTGGTCTCAATGTCGCACAAAGCCTGTAGCGATCCGCCCCCCATGATCCGAGAGGTTCCCGTTAAGGGTTAGATCCCCCCTTATCCTGCAGGGTGTTGAAAATCTCGTCGAGTAGCGGGGCCGCTTGCTGAAAGGCTGACAGCACCCTGGGGTCAAAGTGTTCCGGCAGGGTTCGCCCATCCCCTTCGATGATGATCCGACAGGTTGTCGCATGATCAAAGGCGGGCTTGTAAACCCTCTTGCTGCGCAGCGCATCATACTGGTCGGCGAGCATGACGATCCGCCCCTCCATCGGAATCTCCTCCCCCTTGAGGCCTTGCGGATAACCGCTGCCATCCCAGCGCTCATGGTGCGTATGGGCAATGCTGGCCGCCATCTGCAGCAGGGTGTGTGAAGAACCCTCGAGAAGCGCTTTGCCGATACTGGGGTGGGTTTTGATCTGCTCGAACTCTTCCGCGGTAAGGCGCCCAGGTTTGAGCAGAATGCGGTCGGAAATTCCGATTTTCCCCACATCGTGCATGGCGCTCGCCAGGATGACGGTCTCGATAAAATCTTCCGGCAACTGCAGCGCCCGGGCCAAGGCTCCGGCATACTGGCCAATGCGACTGTTGTGCCGACCGGTGTCATCATCACGTAACTCAGCCGCTGCAGCCAGTCGTTCGATGATCTCGCGGCTCATGCACTCGAGCTTTCCCATGGCAATTCCCAGTTGCTGGGTCCGCTGCTCAACGGTCTGCTCAAGCTCAACCTTGTAATTCTTTTCGATCTGCGTCAGTTGCTTGAACTTTATCGCATTTTTCAGGGAATTAACCAGCTGCAGAGGTTCGTAGGGCTTGAGAATAAAATCAAAAGCGCCTTGCTTAATGGCCGAGATCGCTATCTCCACTTCAGCGTAGGCCGTCAGCAGAATCACCGGCGTTTCCGAATCAAACGCATGGATTCTGCCAAGCAGCTCTATGCCGGTGATGGAAGGCATTCTGATATCGGTCAGCACGGCATCCACAGGCTCGGACTGGAACCTCTTCAGGGCATCATGGCCATTGCTAAAGGGATAGCTGACAAAACCGAACTCTTCGAGAACCCGAACCGTGCTATTCAACACATGAGGATCGTCATCCACCACAATGATTTTGCCGTTTCCTGTTTCCTGATTCGCAATCATAAATCCCCTTGCGCCCTGTGCGCTTCGTTTGAGTTTGCCATCAGCCAGCTAGACGACGGGCAGCTTGATGGTAAAGATCGTGCCTTCTCCCGGAACCGTTTCCACCGAAATTTCGCCATTGTGTTTTAACAGGATATCCTTGACGATGCTCAACCCCAGACCGGTTCCCTTGCCCGACACCTTGGTGGTAAAAAAGGGTTCGAAAATCCGGCCCAGGGTTTCCTGCGGAATCCCGCATCCGGTGTCGGCTATCGATACAAAAATAAATCCCTCTTCGTACCAGGTACGGATGGTGATTTCCCCCGGCTTATCCATGGCATGGGCAGCGTTGACCAGCAGATTCATGAATACCTGGTTCAATTGCTGCGGATATACCTTGGCCAGAGGAAGCTCACCGTACTCCTTCTTCAGGGTTGCCACATATTTAAGTTCATTCCAACAGATATGGATGGTGGTTTCGATGCCTGCGTTGATGTCTGCCGGCTTGAATTCAGAATCATCCACCCGGGAGAAGGTCTTCATGCTCTGGATCAATTTTTTGAGCCGATCCGCCCCTTCCAGGGATTCATGAATCAGCGGGCCGATATCTTCCCTGATGAGATCCAGCTTGATCGTGCGCCGCTCCCTGCCGAGAACTTCAAGGACTTCCGCAGAACAGGAGGAACCGATTTCTTTCTCCAGTGAACCGATGAAGCCAAGCAAACGCTGGGCATATTTGTCCAGTGTGCCCAGATTGCTGGCAATGAACCCCAAAGGATTGTTGATCTCGTGGGCTACTCCGGCCGTCAACTGACCGATGGTTGCCATTTTTTCTCCCTGCAGCATTTTCTCGTGGGTGCCCTGAAGATCACGGGTCACCTCCATGATCCGGCGTTCCAGCTCCACCTGATAATTCTTTTCTAGCTGGCGCAATCGTTTGAACTCGACCGCCTTCGCCAGCGAGTGGAGCAACTGGAGCGGGTTGTAAGGCTTGAGAATGAAATCGAACACCCCCTGTTGGATGGAAGCAACCGCCATCCCCAGATCGGCGTACCCGGTCATTAACAGCACAGGCAGTTCCGGGTCTGAGACTCGAATCTTCGCGAGGAGTTCGATGCCGGAAAAGCCCGGCATCTTGATATCCGACAAAACCACGTCCACGGAGACATCCCGAAGCCGTTCGAGAGCCTCCTGGCCGTCGCCACAGGGAAAAACCGTAAAACCGTCCTCGGTTAACAACCGTGCCGCGCTGTCCCTCACCAGGGGGTCATCATCCACCAGCATAACCGTTGCCGAATTCGTTCTGCCCATTATTGCGGTGCCTCACTATCTGTTGCCTGGATCGGGTTGCGAAAAAGGGATTGGCTCCCGACGGAACCGAACCCGCCTGCCGGGCCGTCGCCATACTATTTTCTTACTGCAGACCTTTGTCAAACCGTCTCATTGGCAGCCGACGGCAGGGCTTCCCGGCCCCCCTGAGGACGCCCGGAAAGATCAGGCGCCGCCTCCTGGCTGCATTTCTGATCAAGGGGGAGAAAGATGCTGAAGACCGTCCCCAGCCCCAGGACGCTACTGCAAACGATGTACCCTTTGTGTTGCTTGATAATCCCGTAGGTAATCGACAGCCCCAGACCGGTACCATGGCCAACCTCCTTGGTGGTGAAAAAGGGCTCAAAAATCCGGTCGACAGTCTTCGAGTCCATGCCGCAACCCGAATCAGTAACCGAAAGCAGGGCGTATCGGCCCGGGCTGCCGTAGCCGTGGCGGGCGACAAACTGCGAATCCAGCGCCACCGATTCGCTGCGAAGGGACAACTGACCCCCCTTTGGCATGGCATCCCGGGCATTGGCGCCAAGATTCATCAAAACCTGCCCCAGGTTATCAGTGTTGACCAAAACAGGCAGTTCCCCCGGGGCTAGCTGCACGATCAGTTCGATCTTTTCGCCGAGCAACCGCTGCAGCAGTTCGGCCGCCTGGGTGACGACAGCATTCAGGTCAACGACCTGCAGATTGTTGAGCTGGTGCCCGGGGCTGCGTTTACGGCTGAAGGCCAGCAGGTCGCGGGTCAGGCGGGTTCCGTGTTTGGCGGCGGCGATTATACCGGCCAGATCCGCCTTCAGGGAACTGCCCTCTGCGGCCTTGAGGTGCTGGAGACTGGCGTAACCTTTGATGGCGGTGAGAATGTTGTTGAAATCATGGGCAACCCCCCCGGCCAACTGGCCGATGCCCTCCATTTTCTGGGCATGGCGAAGATGGTTCTCCAATGCCAGGCGTTCGGTGATGTCTTCAGCGACCTTCACAAAGTGGCTGATGGCTCCCTGCGCATCTCTCAACGAGGAGACGGAGGCGGATTCATAGAACACCTCGCCATTTCTTCTCCGGTTGCGAAACTCCCCTTTCCAGTCCTCCCCCGCGGAAAGGGCAAGCCACATCTCCTTTTTTGCTTCAGGGTCTTGACCCTCTATCTCGCCGACATGGCGCCCCACCAGTTCTTCCGGGGCAAAACCTGTCACCCGCGAATAGCTGGGGTTGACGTATTCGACGATACCGGAGGGATCGGTTATCATCATCAGAACCGCGCTATGCTCGATCGCCAGGGAGAGGGTGCGAATCCGTTCTTCGGACCGTTTTCGCTCGGTGATATCCTCATAAATACCGATGACGCCAGCCGGCCTCCCCTTCGGATTGAACAGGGGGGCGGCCGAAAGGCTCAGGTCGAGCAGGGTGCCATCCTTTCTGCGGCGCCGAACCTCTTTGCCGACACAGCCTTGCCCGTTGAGCATTTTCGATGTGACTTTTTCGACATTCGGCACGTCATTCTGCAGCAGCAACGGGCAGGCTGCTCCCTTGAGCTCGTCTTTCGTCCAGCCGAAAATAGTCTCGGCGGTCCCGTTCCAGGTCGCGACCTGAAGCTCGGCATCGAGTGCGACAATGGCGACAGGGGCGGCATCGATGAGGGTCTGGAGGTTGCGGTTGCTGGCGACCAGCGCCTTTTCAGATTTCTTGCGGGCCAGAATGTTCGCAGCCAGAACCAAGACAACCATCACCAGCGCCGCGCCTCCGGCAGCCAGCAGCAGGATCTGCTGCTGGCTCAGGGTGACATGCGCGGGGGGGAGATTGATCACTTCGCTGCCCGGCGGCAGCGATTTAAGAGCAATCCCGAACCTCTCCAGCTGCTGGTAATCGAACCTGAACTGGTTGGCCTCTTCGTCAATAACCGCCAGGGTCTCCGCGGCCGCCCCGGCCAGAATCCGCAGAGCCAGGCCGGCTGCGAGCTGCCCCTGGCGGTAGGAATCCACCAGCTTCCCTCCGACGATCCCCTTCCCGAGGTAGCTGTTCCAGGCGCTGTAAACGGGGACCGGGCTGGCCTCTCTGAGCAAGCGGGCAACGGCTGCTAAAGACAGGGTTTTTCCAGATTCCGTCTGGATCAATGCCATTTGAAAAACCAGGCTGGTCTCGGGCAGCTCGTTTAATTTCGCTTCGAGATCCTCGGCCACAAGATCCTCCCAGAAGCTGAAACGCACCTGGTGCTGGAATGCGGGGACAACCTCCATGAACGCTTCCCGGTTGATCTGCCCGGTCAGATCGCGGACAGAGTCGAGAGCAATGATCTCCTGCGTGTTCGGGTGCAGCTCCAGGGCGGTGCGGAGGGTTTCGCCAAAGCTCGGTTTTTCCGCCACCCCGGTAATATTGCGAACGCCTTCGAGCATGGCGGGATGAAAATCATTGATGCCGCAAAAGACAACGGGAGTTTCCGTGAACAGATCCCGCCGCAAAGAGAGCAGGGTGTCCAGGGCCACATTGTCCGACACCAGAACAAGGTCGAAGCTCCGGTCTTTGAACTTGTGATGATACGTCACCGGGACAAGCTGCGAGAGATAATAGAGGTCGGCATACCGCCGGGCATCCAGGTATTCAACCGTGACATCGACCTGGCGATTCGAAGCCCTGAACGCCTCTTCTATGCCTCTTTGAACCTCCTGGGTGGGTTCATAGCCGGGGTCATAAGAGTGCAGCACCAGAACCTCGCTCGACTCCTGCTCAAGCGCGAAAAGCGCTGAAGCCCCGATGGGGTAATGCCACAGCAGCAGGGTTGCCAGAATCAGCAGACACCGCGACCAAACGCTTCGCCCGGGGGCCAAAAGCACTCCCCGCTCACGGGCTGAACAACGCCACGAAAGCTCTGGCGCAGGAGAAATTCCCGGCATTTTCATGACACCCTCGCGCAAGCAAGTATCATCAGAAATAACCTCGCACAACAAAGCCCGCCATGCTGCTATTCCGTTGTTTTCGCGACAGCCTTGCCGCTTCCGTCAGTTCCCCCGGTGGCTCTGTCCAGCACCGCTCGGAGGGTGGATAACAGCTGGCTGGGAAAAAAGGGTTTGGGCAGCAAAACGACTCCCGGGGGAAGCGGGTCATTCTGCCGGGCCACCTCGGCGGGATAACTCCCGCAGACGACCACCCTGGCATCGGGGTCGATTGCCGTCAGTTCAGAAAGCAGCGTATTGCCTGCCGGCTTCAGCAGAAACGCCTCCACGAGCAGACAACCGATGCGGGCCCGGTGTTCCCTGAACTTCTGCAGCGCCTCTTCGCAGTCGACAGCCTCGATGATCTGGTAGCCGAGCTCTTCCAGCCGGCACCTGGCCAGGATTCGGGCGGTCTCGTCATCCTGGACCAGCAGGATCGTTTCCCGGCCCCCGGCAGGCACGTCGGCAAGGGCGGGCTCCGGCTCCGGCCTGGAGCCCTCATCCAGGGGGAGAAAGATGCGGAAGATGGTGCCCCGCCCAGGCCGGCTGTAGCAGGTAATGAACCCCTTGTGCTGCTTGATGATGCCGTAGGTGATGGACAGGCCCAGGCCGGTTCCCCTGTTTACTTCCTTGGTGGTGAAAAAGGGCTCGAAAATTCGCCCGACGACCTTCGCCTCCATGCCGCACCCCGAATCGGCAATCGAAAGGAGAGCGTATCGGCCCAGGATGCCGAATCCATGCCGGGACAAAAAGAGCTGGTTCAGGGTCACCGTTTCGGTGGCCAGGCTCAATCGACCACGGCGCGACATGGCATCGCTGGCGTTGGAGACAAGGTTCATCAGAACCTGCTCCAGATGGTGTTCGTTGGCGCGGATGGGGAGTTCCTGCGGCGTGAGCTGCAGGATCAGTTCGATCTCCGCACCGATCAGCCGATGCAGCAAATCACGGCCCCTGGTGATCAGCGCATTCAAATCAACAACAGCCAAATCCTTGAGCCCTGACTCGGGACTGCGTTTTCGACTGAAAGCCAGCAGATCCTGAATCAGTTTATTGCCGCGGTTGGCGGCATCGACAATACCGGACAGGTCTGATTTGAGGGTGCTCCCCTCTTCGGCCTTGAGGTGCTGGATGCTGGCGTAGCTGATGATTGCGGTGAGCAGATTATTGAAATCGTGCGCAAGCCCCGCAGAAAACTGACCAATGGCGTCCATTTTCTGCACATGCCGCAACTGATTTTCGAGGGCCCGGCGCTCGGTGATGTCTTCCGAGACCTTGACCAGATGGGTCGTGATCCCCTCTTTATTTTTGACCCGGGAGATCGCGGCGGCTTCAAAGAAAATCTCCCCGCTTTTTTTCCAGTTGCGAAACTCGCCCTGCCACTCGTCCGCCGCCGCCAGAGCAAGCCACATCTTTTCCCTTGCGCCCGGATTCTGTATCCCCAATTCGCCGATATTGCGGCCCCGCAGCTCGTTCAGAGAAAAACCGGTCACCCGCGAATATTTGGGATTGGCATACTCCACGTTGCCGGAAGAGTCCGTTATCATGACCAGGGCGGGGCTATGCTCGATCGCCAGCGAGAGGGTGCGGATCTGCTCCTCGGCCGCCTTGCGTTCGGTGATATCTTCCTTGATGGACATAAAATGGGTAATCGTCCCGGCATCGTTGCAAATCGGGGCGATCAGGGCCTGCTCCCAGTAAAATTCGCCGTTTTTCTTCTTGTTGCGAAACTCACCGCGCCATTTTTCTTTCGCGGTGATGGTCTGCCACAACTCCTGATAGCTCGCTTGGGGGGTGTAGCCGGAACGGAGCAGGCTCGGGGTTTGGCCGATGACCTCTTCGGGGCGATAGCCGGTGAGCTCGGTAAAACGGGGGTTGACGAACTGGATCCGCGCGGCCGGGTCGGTGATGACGATGCAGACCGGGCTCTGCTTGACCGCCTCCGAAAGCAGGCGCAATTGCTCGTCGGCCTGCCAGCGCTCGGTGATGTCCTGAAAGGTTCCGGCCATGCGTACCGGCCGGCCGGATTCATCATCGAAGACCCGGCCCAGGGCATGGGTCATCCGTTTCGAGCCGTCGGCACGGGTGAGCGAATAGACGTGGTCGATTCTTTTTGTTGTTTGCAGCGCCGTTTCGATAGCCTGCCTGAAAACCTTCCGGTCGGCAGCTGAGACGGCACCCAGAATGGTTGGGAGAGGAAGCGGGCGGCCATCGGGGATCATGCCGAAGATGCGGTACATCTGGTCCGACCAGCGCAGTTCGCCGCTGGCGATGTTCCAGTCATAGCTGCCGATTCGGGCGATGCGCTGGGCTTCGGCGAGCAGTTGCTCACTCTGGCGCAGCCGCTCTTCGGCGATCTTGCGCTCGCTGATGTCCATGCAGATGCCGATCATCCGCACCGGTTGGCCCGTTTCGTTTTTGACTACCTGGCCAACGGCCTGAATCACCTTTACCGTGCCATCAGCCAGCAGGACCCTGTGCTCGAGGTCATAACGGCCGGTTTGCAGGATTGCCTTTTCGATCGCTTTTTCGACACGCTCCCTGTCTTCGGGGGGACAGAAGCCCATGACCAGTTCCCGGGTTATAACCGTTTCAGGCGGCAGGTGGTGGAGGCGATACAGCCCATCCGACCAGCTGGCCTCATTGTCAATGAGATCC
>NZ_JBFHGD010000057.1:0-16084 GCF_041583255.1 Trichloromonas sp.
GAAATGGATTTCCGCGCCCCGGTCCTGGGTGCCCCGACGCAGCAGGGCGCGTACCCGTGCCAGGAGTTCGGCAAAGGCGAAGGGCTTGGTCAGGTAGTCATCGCTGCCGGAATCAAGGCCGGAGACAATGTCGTCCACCGTATCCTTGGCCGTCAGACAGAGAACCGGAACGGCGATATCCTTCTCCCGCAGTTCACGGACCACAGTAAGGCCGTCTTTCTTCGGCAGCATGACGTCCATCAAGATCAGGTCGTACTGGTTGGTTTCAGCCATATAGCGGCCTTCTTCGCCATCGTAGGCCACGTCAACGGTAAAATTTTCTTCTTCGAGGCCGCGCTTGATAAAGCTCGCCACTTTTTTTTCGTCTTCCACGACCAGAATTTTCATGGTTGTCTCCTTTGCTTGCTTCCAGATAGTCAGATTAATAACGCTTCAATCGGTCATTCAAATGATCATTTATGTGTTAAACTTTTACTTCAGCTTGAGCTTGACCAGCACCTCGTTGGCAGTCTCTTCCACCGCCTTCCCCGTCACGTCAATCACCACCCAGGGCTGGCGACGGAAGAAAGCCCGTGCATAGCGCAACTCGTCTTCTATTTCGGCATAATCGGCATAAGCCGCCTTGGGATCCATCCCCAGGTGTTTGAGGCGCGTCACCCGCAGCTCGAGCAGGCGTTGTGGATCGATGATCAACCCGACGACCCGCTTGGGGTCAACGGCAAAAAGTTCCTTGGGGGGATCAATCCCCTTGACCAGCGGTACGTTTGCCACTTTCCAGCCCCGGTGCGCCAGGTAAATCGAAAGGGGCGTCTTGCTGCTGCGGGAGACCCCCAACAGGACAATATCGGCCTTCGGCAGATGGGCAGTCTCCTGGCCGTCATCATGTTTAACGGTAAACTCGACCGCGTCGACCCGGCGGAAATAATCATCGTCAACCCCATGCAGCAAACCCGGCGTCTCCCGCGGCGAATGTCCGAAGAACTCGGCGATGCGCATCAGCAGCGGGGTGAGCAGGTCGATACTGGGAAGCCCCAGCGAATCACATTCGTCATGAACAAGGCGGGCCAACTCGCGGTTGACCATGGTATATACCACCATCCCCTTGGCCGCCAGCACCTCGTCGAGAGCCTCGTAAACCTGATTTTTGCTGCGCACGTGACTGATCCGCCGCACGCGCACATCCCGGTCACGAAACTGGAGGAGCGCCGCCATGACCATTTTTTCGGCCGTTTCGCCAGTGGCATCGGACAACAGAAAAACGATCTGTGTTTCAGGCATGCGTCTTCCTCATGAAAGCTCCGTCACAATTCTAGCATGACAATTAAACTACGCAAGAAAAGACTCATAAACTTAATTCATCCCGCCAGCCAATGCACCACCGCCTCCGCCAGTCGGGACTCGACAACCATATGGCGCAGCGCTTGGACCAGTTAAGGTATTTACCTCATTAGAGTGCGCACCTTAATTAAACCCGAAACCGATCAGCCCTGTCAAGGTTTTTATTGCCTTTGATTTGCATCTTTGCTAAACAGAACGGATGAAAAAAGCATGGTTTGAATTAAATATCCAAGTGCCCTCAGTTGGCATCGACCTGGTCTGCAACGAACTGGCGGAACTCGGTTGCGAGGGGGTCACTGTCGAAGTGCGGGAACTGGACACCTTCGTGGTTCCCGACCCCGACGAAGCCCCGCCGGAAAAGTACTGGATCAAAGCCTACTTCCCCCGGACCGATGACCAGGCCGACCTCGAAGAGACGGTCACAGACCGGCTGACCTGGCTCGGACCACTGGTCCCCGGGCTGCTCCCCCTGACCATCGAAAGCCGACCGGTTAAGAATGAAGACTGGGCCGAAGGATGGAAGCAGCACTTCAGCGCCGTCCGCATCGGCAAGCGCCTGATTGTCAAGCCGACCTGGGAATCCCTCACCCCGGTCGCGGATGAGGTGGTGGTCAACATCGACCCGGGGATGGCTTTTGGCACCGGCACCCACGGCACCACCCGGCTCTGCCTCGAAGCGTTGGCCAACCTATACGAAACGCCGCCGTATCCGGCCAGGGTACTTGATGTCGGCACCGGCTCGGGCATCCTGGCGATTGCGGCCGCGGTGCTCGGAGGCCAACGGATTCTGGCCTGCGACATCGAAGAAGAATCCTGCCGCACGGCGACCGCAAACGCTCAACTCAACAATGTGATCGACCGGATGGAAATCACCGGCGAGTCCCTCGAGTCTCTGGAAGACGGATTTGATGTGGTGGTGGCCAACATTCTGGCCGAAGAAAATATTCGCCTCGGCACCGAGCTGACAAAACGCCTGGTCCCCGGCGGCACCCTGATCCTCTCCGGCATCCTGCAAGAGAAGCAACTCCTGGTCACCGACGCCTTCGCCGAATTTGACCTGGCCGGACCGATCGTCAGCCGCGAAGCCGAGTGGATCTGCCTGCGGTATCGCAAAGAGGGCTGAATGCATCGCTTTTTCCTCCATCCCGAAGCCTTTGGCGACAACGAGACCATCCTTCCGGACGATGTGGTGCATCATTTAAAAACCGTGCTACGCCTGGCCGTTGGCGATGAACTGCTGCTGCTTGACGGCCTGGGCTCACTGTATCATTGCCGGCTGAAAACCCTGGGCAAACATGCGGCAACGGCCCTCATCCTGAAATGCTGGTCCGAGCAGGAGACGGCCCTGCCGGTTCAACTGATCCAGTCCCTGCCCAAGGGCGACAAAATGGACCTGGTACTACAAAAGGGGACCGAACTGGGCATCACCTCTTTTTCTCCAGTGGTGAGCGAACGGGGCATCCCCCAGCCCTCTGATGATCGACGCTCGAAACGGCACCAGCGCTGGCAGAAAATCATCCAGGAGGCATCCCGTCAATCCCGCCGGCCGGTTCTGCCCCGGCTCGACGAGGTGCAACCGCTTGTCAGGGTTTTGACGGACTGCAACGCCAACTTGCGGCTCATGCTGTGGGAAGAGGAGTGCCTGCCGCTGTCAGCCGCCCTGCCCGAAGCCCCCCCATCTTCCGTCGCCATCCTGGTCGGCCCCGAGGGCGGATTCAGCGACAAAGAGGCCGCCTTGGCCCGACAGCACAACTTTCAGCCGGTACGCATCGGCCCGCGGATTCTGCGAAGTGAAACAGCTGGGTTTGCCGTGGCAAGCATCTTGCAGTACACCTATGGAGATCTGGGCTACCGAGAACCATAGCCTGATCGTTGCTTCGCGAAAGGAGAACCTATGAAATGCCCTAAATGCGGCTATCACAGCTTTGACTACCTGGATAACTGCAAAAAATGCGACAACGACCTGGCTGCCTTCAAAAGTAAATTCAACCTGCGCAGCCTGATCTTCCCCCATCGGCTGAACCCGGCCGCCACACAGCCCGAGCTGCAGGCCACCGCTGCCGAGACAGTGAGCCCGGCAGCTCCGGTCGCCGCAGCCGCAGCCTCTGATTTCGGTTTCGACTTCATGGACGAAAGCAGTACGCCGCCCAGCCCGGAACCGGCAGGGCTCGACCTGCCGGAACTTGACGAAGCCCTACCCCAGCCTGCTGCCGAAGACGACACCTTTTCCTGGGACGACGAACCGGAATCCGCGGCCGCAGCACCGGCGGCTACAGGCACCGGGCCCGACGATGATTTCGAATGGGGCGAGGAAACGGATCAGGATACAGCCGAAGAAGACGTCCTCGAAGAGGCCGGGGGCGATGACACCTTTGGTCTCGATCTTTCCTGGGACTCCGACCTGCCGGCCCTCGACGAAGATCCGATCGAAGAGGACGCCCCTCTCGTGCCGATGGACAACGCCGGCCTTCCCGACTGGGATTTTGACGAAGAACCCCAGGCAGAAGCCCAAAAAGCGCCGAAACCGAAGGGACAGGAGGAACCCAGCAACCCTTTTGAGTTACGGGGGCCGGGCGCAGATGCCCCGGTCCCCGCTCCTGCGCAAGCAGTAGGTACAATCCAGGCGGAACTCCCTTTTGAGCTTGAAACCGCCGCAGAAACCGAGTCCTTGACCAGCGCCGCAGCAGCGACAGTTGTCGCCGTAACAGCCTTGGCTCCGGAAGTGCTCCAGATCGATACAGCAGAGGAGCTCCCGGGTACCCCGGTAGCGGCAGCGGCGCCAGCCTTCCCCTCACTCATCCATCGGGGAATCGCCCTGCTGGCCGACCTGCTGGTACTGGCCGGCGCCATCCTGCTGTTCCTGGTGGCCGGTGAGGCAGCCCTGGCGCCGGAAGATTCGCAGCGCCTGCTGCCCAGCACGGATGTCTTGCTGACCCTGGCTATCCCGTATTTCCTGGTCCTTTTTTCCGTCTGTTTCGGCTATTTTACCCTGTTTCACTTTCTCACCGGACAGACCCCCGGCAAAATGCTGCTGCGCCTGCGGGTAGAAACCGAAGCGGGTGCCCCCCTGGCCTTCTCGCAGGCATTTCTGCGCAGCACCGGCGGACTCTTCTCCCTGCTGCTGCTTGGCCTCGGCTTTCTGGCAATCGTGTTCGACCGCCGGCACCGCGGCTGGAATGACCGCCTGGCCGGCACCCAGGTCGTGGCGGCCGCGACCATCGCCGAAACCGACCAGTAACAGCCGGCCCCGACCCCTGAATATGAAACGGCGCGCCCCTCTCGGAACGCGCCGTTTTTTTGTCATCCGAGTCGCAGCCGGATAAAACCGGCCAGGTCCAAAGACTGTAAAAAGGGGTTGTGGGCCAGCTCAAACCCGATGGTCGAAACCGGCGCAGGACCGTAATCGTGCCCGGGATAAACCCGGGTCTCCGGCGGCAGACCGGCCAGGCGCTGCAGGCTGTGGTAAAGGGCCTCGACATCGCTGCCGGGGAGGTCAGCCCGGCCGACCCGGGTGACGAACAGGGTGTCGCCGGAAATCAGAGCACCCGGCGGGTGAAGGGTGATGGAGCCGGGGGTATGGCCGGGGGTGTGCAGCACCTCGACAACCCCTTCGCCAAGGGGGATCCGACTCCCTTCTGCCAGCGCCAGGTCGGCGCCGGGGACATCCAGAGGATGGCCGGCCAGCTTCGCCCCGGTGGCCGCCAACACCGCATCGTTGCCGGCGCAATGATCGCGATGCCCGTGGGTGTTGACCAGCACCTCGATAGTCACCTGTAACTCCCGGGCTTTTTCCAACAGGGCCTGCGGGGCAAAGGAGGGATCGACCCCAAGCCCGCTGCGGGTCACCGGACAGTAGACCAAATACGAAAAATTGGCCATCTCGCCCGCAGCGATCTGGACGATCTGCAGCGCCATCACAGCCACTCAGGCTGCTTCGGTTCCTCGTGACCGATCTTGCGAATTTCTCCGTTGACCACCTTGAAGATATCGCCGGTCTTAAGAACCTGCCACTGGTCCCCTTCATCGGGAGGCAGCGGAAATTCACGGCTGCCCAGGTAAACGTCATCGCCGTCGATCATGCCCCACCAGTCGAGGGCGCCGTTCTGCCAGACTTTGGTCGTAAGATTAAAAGCCATCTGCTTTCTCCTGTTTTTATCGGTTCAATTTTTCTTCCAGCATAGCGCAAGGGGAAACGAACGGTCAACGCACCGGGTTTTGTCCTTGTGGCCCCGCGCCGAGTTCGCTTATAATGCATATCGTCGTTTTTCTCAACCAAAACCGGGCAAAGGACGCCACCCCCGATGAAATTTGCAAAAATGCACGGCGCCGGCAACGACTACGTTTATGTCAACGGCTTCGAAGAAACGATCACCGACCCGCAGGCGCTGGCCATCGCCGTCAGCAGCCGCCAGTTCGGCATCGGCTCCGACGGCCTGATCCTGATTCTCCCTTCGCAGGTGGCGGATGTCCGCATGCGGATGTTCAACGCCGACGGCAGCGAAGCGGAGATGTGCGGCAACGGCATCCGCTGCGTGGCCAAGTATGCCTACGACCACGGCCTGGTTCGGGACAAGGCCATCCGAGTCGAAACCGCCGCCGGCATCAAGCCCCTGCAACTCTTCACCAACAGCGACAACCGGGTGGACCGGATTCGGGTCAACATGGGTGTCCCGGCACTCAAGCGGCAGGACATCCCGATGAACGGACCCGCCGATCTGCAGGTGGTCGCCGAAAACCTCGAGATACTCGACCGCACCTTCGAGATCACCTGCGTCTCCATGGGCAACCCACACTGCGTCATCTTTGTCGACAGCATCGAGCAGTTCCCGGTGGAGCAGTACGGCCCGGCCATCGAAAACCATCCGCTCTTTCCCCGCCGGATCAATGTCGAATTCGTCGAGGTAATTTCACCAGGAGAAGTCCGCCAGCGCACCTGGGAACGCGGCGCCGGCGAAACCCTGGCCTGCGGCACCGGCGCCGCGGCGGTTGCCGTGGCGGGGGTCCTGACCGGCCGCACCGACCGCCAGCAGCTCAACCACCTGCGCGGCGGCGATCTCGAGATGGAATGGGCCGAGGACGGCTGCATCTACATGACCGGCCCGGCTGTGCAGGTTTTCGAAGGAGACTACCAGCCCCAATGAACTGCCCCATGTGCACCCGCTGGCAGGACGAACCCGACCTGCGCATCGCCGAATTCGAGCGCTGCTACGTGCAGCTCAACCGCGACCAGTTCTTTCCCGGCTACGTACTGATGTTCAGCAAAGATCACGTGACCGAGCTGTTTCATCTCGACCCTGCCGTCCGCGGCGCCCTGATTGAAGAAGTCAACCGGGTGGCAGAAGCGCTTTACCAGACCTATGCCCCGGCCAAGATGAACTACGAGCTGCTCGGCAACATGGTCCCGCACATGCATTGGCACCTGGTTCCGCGCTTTACCGACGATCCTCTCTGGCCGCGGCCGATCTGGAGCGAACCCCACCAGGAAAAGCAACTAAGCGCAGCAGGATACCGGGAAACCATCGAGCGTATCCGGAAAGCCCTCGGCGACCCTCCGGCCAGGCCCTGACATGGACATGCTCCTGTTCGACCTCGACAACACCCTCTATTCGCCGGAGCGCCAGCTTTTCTCGCTGATCGACGTGCGCATCAACCGCTACATGAGCGAGGTGGTCGGCATCCCCACCACCGAGGTGGATGGTCTGCGGCGCCGCTACTGGGCCGAGTACGGCGTCACCCTGCAGGGCTTGATCCGCCACTACCAGGTCGACCCGGAGGATTATCTCGACTACGTGCATGACGTCGACGTCAGTTCCCGACTCGATCCCGATGCGGAACTGCGTCGGGTCCTGGAACAGCTCCCCCAGCGCAAGGCGGTCTTCACCAACGGCTCGACCGACCACGCCGACCGGGTACTGGACCGGCTCGGCCTGAGCGACCAGTTCGAGGACATTTTCGACATTCGCGTCGCCAACTACCTGCCCAAGCCCTTCGCCGCCCCCTACCAGAAAGTACTGGCGCGGCTCGGCATGCAGGGCAAGGACTGCACCATGGTCGAGGACTCGGTAGAGAACCTCAAGACCGCCAAGCAACTGGGAATGAAAACCGTGCTGGTCGGCGACGGCCCGCAGCCCGACTTCGTCGACGCGCGAATCTCCAAAGCGGCCCGGATTCCCCAGGCCCTCGCGACCCTGCAGCGCCTGCCGGCTCCGGACTAATGAAAGTACCCATGCAACCTCTCGGCGCCCACATGTCCATTGCCGGCGGCATGGAACTGGCTTTTACCCGCGGCGAAGCGGTCGGCTGCACCGCCATCCAGATCTTCACCAAGAACGCCAGCCAGTGGCGGGCCAAACCGATCAGCGCCCAGGCGGCGAAAGCTTTCCGCGCCGCCTGGCAGGCCAGCCCCATCGGCCCGGTACTCGCCCACGACAGCTACCTGATCAACCTGGCGGCTCCCGACGACGACAAATGGGCGCAGGCGAAAGCCGCCTTCCTTGATGAAATGCATCGCTGCGCCCAGCTCGGCATCGGCGACCTGGTCATGCACCCCGGCGCCCATCTCGGCCAGGGCGAGGCCCCTGGGCTGCAGCGCATCGCCAGCGCCTTGCGCGATATTTTCCTTGAGGCGCCGAGTGGCGTCCGCGTGCTGCTGGAAAACACCGCCAGCCAGGGGACCTATCTTGGCGGCCGCTTCGAACACCTGGCAGAGATCATCGACCGGGTGCCGACGGGCCGTTTCGGTGTTTGCTTCGACACCTGCCACGCCTTTGCCGCCGGCCACGACCTCTCGACGGCCGAAGGCTACCAGCGGGTCATGGCCGAGTTCGATCGCCTGATCGGCGTGGCAACCATCCGCGCCTTTCATCTCAACGACAGCAAAAAGGGGCTGCACAGCCAGGTCGATCGCCACGAGCAGATCGGCCTGGGAGCCATCGGCCGGGAAGGATTCGCAGCCTTGATGCAGGATTCTCGCTTTGCCGCCGTGCCGAAGATTCTGGAAACGCCGAAAGGCGACAACGACGAGCTCGACCGCATCAACCTGGCCCTGCTGCGCGAACTTGCAGGAGAAAACTGAGATGCGCGCTGTTCTGCAGAGGGTGAGTGAGGCCAGCGTCGTAGTGGCCGGAGACAGCGTCGGCGCCATCGGGCAAGGCCTGATGATCCTGCTCGGGGTGGAACAGGGCGACAGCGAAACGGATGCCCGCTACCTGGCGGAAAAATGTGCCCAGCTGCGGATTTTTGAAGATCTCGCCGGCAAGATGAACCTGTCGGTGGAAGATATCGGCGGCGAACTGCTGGTAGTCTCCCAGTTCACCCTGCTGGCCGACTGCCGCAAGGGACGGCGACCCGGGTTCTCCCGGGCGGCCCTGCCCGAGAGCGCAGAAACCCTCTACCGGCAGTTCGTCGAACTGCTGCGCGGGCGCGGACTGACCGTGGCCACCGGGGTATTTCAGGCCGAAATGCAGGTCAATCTCATTAACGACGGCCCTGTCACCATGCTACTCGACAGCCGAAAAGGATTCTGATGACGGACAACGAAGAACAGGAGTGGAGCGGCCCAAGCCGTTCGGCAAAAAAACGGGCGGCCAAGGAAGTTGAGACGATCGCCGTCCAGCTGGTCGAACTGTCGGCAACCGACTGGGCCAAACTACCGACCGTGATTGAACTGCGCAAGGAGATCGAACTGGCCCGGCAGACTCAGGGTCACAGCTCGCGCAAACGGCAGATGAAACATCTGGCCGGGGTGCTGCGCCGATACGAGGAAGAGACCGAGGAAATCCGGGCCTGGCTCGATGGACTGCACCAGGTACAGCTGCAGGACAAGCGCGACTTCCACCTTCTCGAGGGATTGCGCGACCGCATCTGCGACCTCGAACAGAGCGCCGCCGCCCTCGACGAAGCAGCCGCCGCCCTTCCCGGCCTCGACCGGGCGGCCCTCACCCGGCTGGCCCGTTCGGTCCACAACAGCGGCGACCGCAAAGCCTTTCGGGAGATCTTCCGGCGGCTGAAAAGCGCCCAGGAAGAGAGCGCCCCTCCCCTGGCGGGAGGGGATTAGGGGATGGGACACGCCATAAAAAAGGGCCCGCCGATACGGCGGGCCCTTTTGATGAAGCATTGAGCGATCCTGGTCCTACAGGGCTTTCTTGATCAGCCCTTCGAGCTGATTCTTGGGGACCGCGCCAACCACCTGGTCGACAATTTTGCCGTCCTTGAACAGGATCAGGGTCGGGATGCCGCGCACACCGTACTGGCCCGGAGTAGCGGGGTTTTCGTCGACATTGAGCTTACCCACCTTGACCTTGCCTTCGTACTCGGCGGCGAGGCCGTCGACCACCGGGCTGATCGCCTTGCAGGGGGCGCACCAGGAAGCCCAGAAATCGACCAGAACGGGAACGGACGATTTGAGGACATCATTTTCAAAACTATCGTCAGAAAGCTGCACGACTTTATCACTAGCCATGGTCATTCTCCTTGCAAGTCGAGATTTCAAACCGATTCAATTGATTCAACTTCCACAATCATAGAGCACCCCGTGAAAAAATCAAGGGTTTAATTTACTACCCTGCCGGTAAGCTTGTACTTGACACCCCGCGGCTGCGAACCTATTATTTCGAGGACTTCACTCGGGAAGGCAGACCATGAATCGACAAAAAATAAGCAGCGCCGTCAAAGAACAGGGCATTCTTCTCGAAGCCAGCTTCCTCGATCAGGGACCGGCCCTGCAAGCCTTCGCCACCCAGGTGGTCGAAACCTTCAACCAGGGGGGACGGCTGCTGGTCGTCGGCAACGGTTCGCTGGGTGCGATCGCCAACCTGACCGCCAACCTCTTCCTCCACCGCCTCAGCCTCGAACGCCCGCCCCTGCCGGCGCTGTCCCTCGGGCACGACGCGACCCTGGCCACCTCACTGGTGCGCGACGGCCAGAACCGACTCTATTTTTCACGGCAACTCCGGGCCCTGGCCAATGACAGCGACATCGTCCTGGTTTTATCCGACGGCCAGCGGGACGACTCCCTGACCGAAGCCCTGACCATCGCCCGGCAGGTCGGCAGCAAAACCGCCCTCCTGACCCCGGAGAATGCGGATATCAAAGGCGAAACGATCGACTTCGGGTTCACCCTGAAAACCGCCTCGGTTCCGCGAACCATCGAAGGGGCCTTGTTTTTCGGTCACCTGCTCTGCGAGCTGGTCGAGGGGGAACTGTTCGGCATATGATCCGCCCGGCAAAGCAGGCCCGGAGTGAAGTATGGCGGAGTGCCCCTTGACCTCCCCCGGCTACCCGCTTCAGTTTCAGCTCAACGGGCGGCTGTGCATCGTGGTCGGCGGTGGCCGGGTCGGCCTGCGCAAAGCCAGCGGACTGCTCCGTGCCGGTGCTCGGGTTCGCCTGATCACGGCAGCAGTTGCCGCCGACCTTTCCCTCCGACAAGAAATCGAAATCATCCGCCGCCCCTACCAGGAGGGCGACCTCGCCGGGGCGGTTCTCGCTTTTGCCGCAACCGATGACCGCCAGGTCAATGCGGCGGTGGCCGCGGAAGCCCGCCGCCGGCACATCCCCGTCAACATTGCCGACGACCCGGCCGCCAGCGACTTCCTGCTGCCGGCCACCCTCTTGCGCGGCGACCTCACGATCGCCGTAACCACCGGCGGCCGCAGCCCGGCCCTGGCGGCCCAGGTTCGGGACCAGCTGGCCGAACTGGTCGGCCCTGAGTGGGAAATCGTGCTGGAGATCGCCGCGGCGCTGCGCCGAAAGCGGTTGACAGTGCCGGAAAAAGCCGGGTACAATCAGGGGATTTTACGCCAACTTCTCGAAGGAGGCTTGCCTTCGTTGATTTCCGGAGGTGATGCCAAAGAGATCGACGACCTGCTCGGCCGCCTGCTGGGAAAAGGTTTTTCTCTGGCGGATCTCGGGATTCACCTGCCGAAAGGGATGCCATGAGCGTCAACATCCTGTTGTTCAAAATTACCCTGATTTTATACGCCGTCTCCACCGTCCTCTATCTGGTCGACGTGGTACGGCGCAAAGAGAAGTCCGGCAAAACCGGCAAGGCGGCCCGCTGGATTCTGCTTGCCGGCTTCGTTCTGCACTGCGCGACCCTGCTCGCCCGCTATATCGAGGCCGGCTACACCCCGGTCGCCAACCTCCATGAATCGCTGTCCTTCTTCGCCTGGACTTTGGTCGGCATCTTCCTGCTGTTCGATGTACGCTACCGGATGACCATGCTCGGCGCCTTCAGTTGCCCGCTGGCGGTCATCCTCATGCTGGTCGGCTCAACCGCGACGACGACCATCAAGGAAATCAATCCGGCCCTCGACAGCTGGTGGTTCCCGGTCCACGTCACCCTGGCGTTTCTCGGCAATGCCGTGTTCACCGTCGCTTTCATCGCCGGCGTCATGTACCTGCTGCAGGAACGAATGCTGAAAAGCAAGAAATTCTCCGCGCTCTACTACCGGCTCCCTTCCCTGGATGTGCTCGACAATATCAATTACAAGTGCCTTTCCTTCGGCTTTCCGCTGATGACCATGGGGATCATCTCGGGTGCCGTCTGGGCCAATTCCGCCTGGGGAGGGTACTGGCGCTGGGACCCCAAGGAAACCTGGGCGCTGATCACCTGGTTTCTGTACGCGGCACTGCTGCACGGCCGACTGACCATCGGCTGGCGCGGCCGCCGGGCGGCCATCTTCGCGATTATCGGCTTTTTGTGCCTGTTGTTCACCTTCCTGGGGGTCAACCTGCTCCTCTCGGATCTGCACAGCTTCAAGGCCATGGAAGGGCGCTAGCCGCCGAAAACCATACGGGAATCGGAACTATGAACATCATCGTCGTGGGGCTGAGTCACAAGACCGCCCCCGTGGAAATACGCGAACGGGTTGCTTTCCCGCCAACTGCGATGGAAAAGCCCCTGCATGAGATGCTGGCCCTGCCGGCGGTGACCGAAGGGGTCATCGTGTCGACCTGTAACCGGGTCGAGCTCTATGCCTGTAGCCGCGACAGCGATGCCTGTATCGGTCAGCTCAAGCGCTTTCTCGCCGGTTTTCACAACATCCCCCTCGAGCAGCTGGAAAGTCACCTGTACGACTACCAGGGCGAAGAAGCGATCCGCCACGTCTTCCGGGTCTCCTCCAGCCTCGACTCGATGGTCATCGGCGAGCCGCAGATCCTCGGCCAGATCAAGACGTCTTACGGCTACGCCACCGAATTCAAGACCGTCGGCCTGATCCTCAACCGCTTTCTGCACAAGGCCTTCTCGGTGGCCAAGCGGGTGCGCACCGAGACCGACATCGCCAGCAACGCCGTTTCGGTCTCTTTTGCCGCGGTCGAACTGGCCCGCAAGATCTTCGGCAGTCTCGAAGACAAGAAGGTCCTGCTGATCGGCGCCGGCGAAATGTGCGAACTGGCGGCCCGCCATTTTCTCAACAACGGCGCCGCCTCGGTGATGGTGACCAACCGCACCTATGAGCGGGCCCTCAAGCTGGCTGAAGAATTTCAGGGCCAGGCCGTTCCCTTCGACGAATTCCCCCAGCGCCTGCACCAGGTCGACATCGTGTTGACTTCCACCGGCGCACCCAACTTCATCCTCGGCCACGAGAAGATGGAAGAGGTGATCCGCCAGCGCAAGAACAAGCCGATGTTCCTCATCGACATCGCCGTCCCCCGCGACATCGACCCCAAGGTCAACAAGATTGCCAACATCTACCTGTACGACGTCGACGACCTGCAGGGGGTGGTGCAGGCCAACCTGAAAGAGCGCCATAAAGAGGCGAAAAAGGCCGAAGCCATCATCGACCAGGAGATCGGCCAGTTTTTCCTCTGGCTGGGCAGCCTTGACGTGGTGCCGACCATCGTCTCCCTGCGCAAGAAGCTTGAGGAGATCCGCCAGGGCGAACTGCAGAAGACCTTCGCCAACCTCAAGGACCTCGACAAGAAAGAACGGCAAGCCATCGAGGCGTTGACCTCGGCCATCATCAACAAGGTGCTTCACCAACCGACCACGATCCTCAAGCAGGCCCAGAACGACGCTTCCGGAAGCGACTACGTCGATGCCGTGCGCACCCTGTTCGCTCTCGAACCGCCGCCGGAAGAGAACTGACCATTTTCAAATCGAAATCACGATAAAGGAGTTTTGCATCTCATGGCAAAAAAGACACTGCGCATCGGGACCCGGGCCAGCCAACTGGCCCTCTGGCAGGCCAACTGGGTCAAGTCCGAACTGGAAAAGAAACACCCCGGCCTCGAAGTCACCCTGACCAAGATCAAGACCCAGGGCGACAAGATCCTCGACGTGCCGCTGGCCATGGTCGGCGGCAAGGGCCTGTTCGTCAAGGAGATCGAAGAAGCCATGCTGCGCGGGGAGATCGACATCGCCGTCCACTCGATGAAGGACGTGCCGACCATCTTCCCCGCAGGACTGGCCCTGCGCTGCATCACCGAACGGGAAGACCCGCGCGACATCATCATTCTCAAGCCGGGCTTCACCAGTTTCCGCGACCTGCCGCAGGGGGCCCGCATCGGCACCTCGTCGCTGCGCCGCAAGGCGATGCTGCTGCACCTGCGCCCCGACTTCCAGATGGTCGACATCCGCGGCAACGTCGAAACCCGCATCCGCAAGCTGACCGAGGACAACCTTGACGGCGTGGTGCTGGCCGCCGCCGGCATGAACCGCCTCGGCTTCGCCAAGCAGATCAGCGAATACCTGCCGACCAGCGTTTCGCTGCCGGCCATCGGCCAGGGGGCGCTGGGGATCGAGTCGCGCATCGCCGACGACGAGATCAACGCCCTGATCGACTTCTTCAACCATCCCGAAACCGCCGCAGCGGTCAAGGGGGAGCGGGCCGTGCTGCGCCGCCTCGAAGGGGGCTGCCAGGTTCCCATCGGCGCCTTTGGCGAGGTCAAGGACGGCAGCCTGACCCTGACCGGCCTGGTCGCCAGCATCGACGGCCAGAAATTCCTCAAGAAAACCGTGGTCTGCACGCCTGAGGAAGCGGAAAAGTCCGGCATCTCGCTGGCGGACGACCTGATCATCCAGGGCGCCGGCAAGATCCTCAACGAGGTTTATCAGCACGAAACCTTCAACGTAAACCGCGAGGACGTCTAGGAGCCTGTTGGACTTTACATGAGCCGACTGCAAAATCGGCTGATTGGCCCATATCTCCGATAGTTTTCGACAAATAGTCCAGCTATTCGCTCTCAAATTCTCGAATATCTGGTCTCAACCATCCAATTTTTCGTTGCGGCCCGCAAAGCCCGACAGGCTCCTAGGCGATTTCGGTTCGCTCGTCCCTTTTGTCCGTAGGGGCACGGCATGCCGTGCCCCTACGCTTTTAAGGCTGAATGACTACAGTGAAACCAGGAATCGTCTATCTCATCGGCGCCGGCCCCGGCGATCCCGGACTGATTACCGTCAAGGGGATGGAATATCTGCGCAAAGCCGACGTGGTGATCTACGACTACCTGGCCAACCCGGTTTTTCTAAGCGCAGCGAAGGAATCGGCCGAGCGCATCTATGTCGGCAAGAAAAGCGGCAGGCACCACAGCTCGCAGGACGAAATCAACCAACTACTGGTGGCCAAGGCCAGCGAGGGAAAAACCGTCGCCCGACTCAAAGGAGGCGACCCCTATGTTTTCGGCCGTGGCGGCGAGGAAGCCCTCTGCCTGCATGAAGCCGGCATCCCCTTCGAGGTGGTCCCCGGCGTCACCGCCAGTTTTGCCGCGGCGGCCTACGCCGGCATCCCGCTGACCCACCGCGATCACACCACCAGCCTCGGGCTGGTCACCGGCCACGAAAACCCCGAAAAGAAAATGTCGAGCCTTGACTGGGAAAAGCTCGCCACCGGCGTCGGCACCCTGGTCTTCTACATGGGGATGGCCAACCTGCCGCTGATTGCCCGCGAGTTGACGGCCCACGGCCGTCCCGCCAGCACCCCGGTGGCGATCGTGCGCTGGGCCACCACCCCGAGGCAGCAGACTTTGGTCGCCACCCTCGGCGACGTGGTGGAAAAAGTCGCCGCTGCCAGGCTCAAGCCACCGGCCATTATCATCGTCGGCGAGGTGGTCAACCTGCGCGAGCAACTGCGCTGGTTCGACACCCGACCGCTGTTCGGCAAACGGGTGCTGGTCACCCGCACCGCCGAGCAGTCCGGCGAATTCTCCGCCCTGCTCGAAGCGACCGGCGCCGAGGCCATCCCCTGCCCGGTGATTGAGATCGTCCCCCCCGAGTGCTGGGATGAGCTGGACCAGGCGATCGGCCAACTCGACCAGACCGACTACCTGATTCTCACTTCGGCCAACGCCGTCAAAATATTCTTCGCCCGATTGCAGGCGGCAGAGCGGGATGTTCGCGCCCTGCATCGCACCCGGGTGGTCGCCGTCGGCCCGAAGACCGCCGCGGCGATCGCGACCTACGGCCTCCGGGCCGACCTGGTGCCCGCGGACTACCGCGCCGAAGGGGTGATCGCCCTGCTCAAGGATGCGGGTGTTGCCGGCAAACGCATCCTCTACCCGAAGGCGGCCCTGGCCCGGGAGCTGATTCCGAAGGAACTCGAAGCAGCCGGCGCGCAGGTATCCGCCCCTCTCGCTTACCGGACCATCGCACCGGAGAATCTGGGCACTGATGTGCTCACCCGGCTGCGCGCGCGGGAGATCGACGCGGTGACGTTCACTTCGTCATCGACCGTGACCAACCTGCTTGATCTGCTCGGGGCAGACGCCCTCGACCTGCTCGCCGGCGTCACCATAGTCTCCATCGGCC
>NZ_JBFHGD010000058.1:0-16012 GCF_041583255.1 Trichloromonas sp.
ATACCGGCAGCGATCCGGTCACCCTGGGCAACTGCCTCGACAAGCGGCGCACCAAGGAAATCCTCAGCTACTACCGTATTCCGACCCCCCGCTTCGTGGTGGTGTCGTCGATGGCCGAGCTCCCTTCCCGGCTGCGCTACCCGCTGATGGTCAAGCCGACCCTCGAAGGCTCGAGCAAGGGGGTTACCGACAAGGCCCTGGTAACTGACCGCAAGGCTTTGGTGCGCCAGGTCGAGTGGGTGCTTGAGACCTACCGCCAGCCGGCCCTGGTCGAAGAGTTTCTCCCCGGCCGCGAGTTCACCGTGGCCCTGCTCGGCAACGGCGCCTCGCTGCGGGTGATGCCGATCGTCGAGATCAATTTCGATACCCTCCCTGCGGGGGTCAACCCGATCTATTCCTATGAAGCCAAGTGGCTGTGGGATCGGGAAGAAGACCCGCTGCAGATCTTTTCCTGCCCGGCTCGTCTCGAGCCCCTGCTGCAGAAGCGCATCGAAGAAATCTGCCGGCAGGCCTTTTCCGCCATGGGTTGTCGCGACTGGTGCCGCATTGACGTGCGGCTCGATGCTAGCGGACTGCCCAGCATCATCGAACTGAACCCACTCCCCGGCATCCTGCCGCGCCCGGAGCAGAACAGCTGCTTTCCAAAGGCGGCGCGCGCCGCAGGGCTATCCTACGAGCAGATGATTCTCACGGTGGTCGACGCCGCGAGCCAGCGCCACAATCTGCACCAGGGGGTTTCAGATGAACGTCTCCGTATGCTTTAACCGGGTTCCACCCAAACTTTTCAAGGGCGAGTCCCTCGACCGCATTTCCGAAGAGGGGGCCGAAAAAGAGGCCCGCGCGGTCAAGGCCGCCCTTCAGCAGCTGGGGCACAAAGTCAAGCTGGTGCCGCTGGCCGCCGACCTGGTTGCCTTTGCCGAGGAACTGCGCGCTGCCCGCCCCGATGCGGTGTTCAACCTCTGCGAAGGGTTCTGGGGCGACAGCCGCAAGGAACTGCACGTGGCGGCCCTGCTCGACCTGCTTGGGGTCGCCTATACCGGCTCCTCGCCCCTCTGCCTCGGGCTGACCCAGGACAAGGCGCGCACCAAGGATCTGCTGCATGCCCACAGCCTGCCGACTCCCCGTTACGTGCTGGTGCGCCTGGGAGAGCTGTTTCCCAAAACCAAGAATCTCACCTACCCGCTGATCGTCAAGCCCCGCTTCGAAGATGCCTCGCTGGGGATTACGCTGGAGAGCATCGTCGACAACGAGAAGGCCCTGACCAGGCGGATCCGCTACGTCCACGACACCTACCGCCAAGGGGCCCTGGTCGAGGAGTTCATCGAGGGGCGCGAACTCAATGCCGCCGTGCTCGGCAATGCGCCGATGGAGGCGCTGCCGGTCTCCGAGATCGTCTTCAAGCCCGGCCTCAAGCGCACCATCGTCAGTTACGACGGCAAGTGGCTGGAGGATTCCGCCGAATACGCCCAGACCGAGCCGGTCTGCCCGGCACCGCTCAAGGCGAAGGAGACGCTGCTGGTGCGGGATGTCGCCCTGCGCGCCTGCAAGCTGCTCGATTGCCGCGACTACGCCCGGGTCGACATCCGCATGCGCGACGGTGTCCCCTATATTCTCGAGATCAACGCCAATCCCGACCTCTCCCCCGACGCCGGCCTGGCCCGCAGTGCCGCTAGCGCCGGCCTCGGCTATCCCAAGCTGATCGAGCGGATTCTCAACCTCGCACTGAAACGCAAGGAGCCTGTCCATGCGAAGCCTTAAACCGAGCGACCTGACCGCGCTGACCCGTATTCTCAAGGAGACCGGAGCTTTTACCGAGCCCGAGGTCGATTGCGCGGTCGAACTGTTGAACATCGTCCTCGAGCAGCCCTGGCAGCAGGACTACCAGGTGGCGGTGGCCGAGAATGAAGGCCAGGTGGCCGGCTACATCCTCTTCGGGCCGGTGCCGCTTACGGTCGGCAATTACGACATCTACTGGATCGCCACCGACCCGGCGGTGCAGGGCAAGGGCCTTGGCCGGCAGCTGATGGAGCATGCCGAGACCGAGGCGCAAAAAAAGGGGGCGTATATGGTTTGCCTGGAAACCTCGTCCCAGGGGAGCTACGAGCGCACCCGCCGCTTTTACGACCAGGCCGGCTACACCGAAGAATCGCGGATTCGCGATTTCTACAAGCCCGGCGATGACCGTCTCACGTACATCAAACGTTTTTCAGCACTCAAGGAGAACTGAAAAAGATGGAGACCTGGCAGAAACTGTTGCAGGCGAGCATTACCCGTCCCGGCGACCTGACCCGTCGTTTCGGTGTTGACCCGCGCCCTCTCGAAGAAGTGGCCGAGCGCTACCCGATGCGGGTCAACCCCTACTATCTCAGTCTTATCAAATCGGTCGGCGACCCGATCTGGAAACAGGCGGTACCCGCCGAAGAAGAACTGCACGCCTCGGTCTGCATGGCCGACCCGCTCGACGAAGAGAACCAGAGCCCGGTTCCCAACCTGGTCCATCGCTATCCCGACCGGGTGCTCTTCCTGGTCTGTTCCGAATGCGCCATGTACTGCCGCTTCTGCACCCGCAAGCGCAAGGTCGGTGGCGAAAGCATGCAGATCGACCGCCAGACCCTCGAGGCGGGGATCGCCTACATCCGCAGCCGCCCCGAGGTTCGCGACGTCATCCTCTCCGGCGGCGACCCGCTGCTTTTGGGCGATGAGCGGCTGGATTGGATTCTGAAGGAGCTGCGGGCGATCGCCCACGTCGAGATCATCCGCATCGGCACCCGGGTGCCGGTGGTGCTGCCGCAGCGGATCACCCCGGCGCTGGTGCGCATCCTGCGCCGCTACCACCCGCTCTACATCAACACCCACTTCAACCACCCGGACGAGATCACCGAGACCTCGGCCAAGGCCTGCGGCCGGCTGGCCGACGTCGGCATCCCGCTCGGCAACCAGACCGTGCTGATGCGGGGGATCAACGACGATCCGGCGGTGATGAAGAGACTGATGCAGAAGCTGCTGGCGATCCGGGTCAAGCCCTATTACATCTACCAGGCCGACATGGTGGAGGGGACCGACCACTTCCGTACCAGCGTCGAAGAAGGGCTCGAGGTCATGCGCGCCCTGCGCGGCCACACCTCGGGGATGGGGGTGCCGGCCTACGTCATCGACGCCCCCGGCGGCGGCGGCAAGATCCCCATTCTGCCCGACTATCTGCAGAGTCTCGGCGATCAGGTGGTGCTCAAGAACTACCAGGGCAATACCTACACCTACGCCAACCCGGCCCCGGTGTTCGAAGAAGAAAAGCGCAGCGCCGTCAACGCCAGCCGCTAGCCCGTTGTTGTTGCACTGAAAGATGAAGAGCCGGCTCCCGCAAGGGGGCCGGCTCTTAACGTTTGGATCAGGTACTTTCAGCGCCCGGCTGTTATCAGATGGGCTTCAGCAGCTCCTGCCGGATTTTTACCACCACCTTTTTGATTAACTCGCTTCGGGCGCCTACCCTCAGGGTGGGCATGTGGGCGTCTTCGGGAAAGAGGGCGACGAAGAGGGAAGGGGTGACGTCCACCCTGGCCGGACCAGGCTCGAGGCGCAGGTAGAATTCTACGTCTTTTTCGGCATCGTAAGGCTGATCTACGGTAAGGGACGGTACCGGGAACCATGCAAAGCCCTCCTGGCCGCGCAGAACGGTCTGGATGTCGACATAGCGGCGATGGGCCTCGAGAATCGCCCCGTCTGCAGAGCGGGTTTCGTAGCTCATGACGATGGCGAAGATTTCGTCCCCCTGCAAAGCATAACGTCCGTCGGCCGTTTCGGCCGTCAGCGTTTCAAGAAATTCAAAGGCGGTCCGCCAGGCCGGGCCGAAGTGATACAGCTGCCAGTTTTTCAGTCGGTCAACGATCATTGAATTCCCCTGTCGCATCGGTTATGGTCGTGGCAGGCGGCTATTATTGCCGCCTGGAAGACAAAGTCAAGGCAACAAAACCAATCGGCGCAGCGGCCGCTCTTTAACTCATCCGCATGGGGTACGGTTCTATGAGCAAATATCTCTATCATCCCACCGATCACTTTGCCGGCAAGCTGGAAAAGGTCCGTCGTCACGACCGGTCGGGCCATGCGCGCATTCTGCAGGTCATCGAGCGTTTGCTGCAAACCCCGGGGGACGCCGACGGCTGGATGCACGGCGTCCATCACGGGCGGCTGAAAAAATATGTCGGCCGAAGGGATTATCGTCTGATCTATCACTGGTGCGAGCAGTGCCGCAAGGAAACGAAAAAGCTCGAGGAACATTGCGGGAGTTGCGGCGAAGTCACCGACCACAGCGTGGTTTTTTTCGATATTTACCACAAGAATGAGCAGACTGCCCACCTGCGGCACCTGGGGTGAACGTATGGCTGCGCAGGGAAAAGCAATGGATCGCTAGAGTCAGAATTTGAAACTGAGACCTGCTCGAACACCATGGTAGAAGATGTTGGAATTTCGGTCGAATTGCGTGAATTCGCGGGCCGTGTTGGCCGCCGGGAACTGTTGTGCAGGCGTTCGCTATTACAGGATATCGATGACCTTCCGGAGTTTCGCCTGGATCTGTGCGGCGATGGCCTGAAGGGCCGGATTTTCGATGGCCTGCATCGAGGCCAGCGGATCGACGGCGGAGACCTCGGTTTTGCCGGCGGTCACCTCTTCGACAATCACGTTGCAGGGGAGCATGGTGCCTATTTTGGGCTCCGCCAGCAGCGCCTGGTAGGCAAAGGGCGGGTTGCAGGCCCCGAGGATCCGGTAGTTGCGAAAGTCGACGTCGAGTTTTTTCTTCAGCGTCGCCTTGACGTCAATTTCGGTGAGAATGCCGAAACCTTCCTCTTTCAGCGCTTCGGTGACTTTCGCAACGGCGGCGTCAAAGGAGGTGTCGATGGTTTTATGGATGTAGTAGGACATGGGACGGATCCTTTCGGATGAGGGTTCCGGAAACAGGGGTCAGTTAAAAATAGCATGCGCCAGGCCAAAGTAAATCGAGCGTCGTGGCCGCTTGCGCTTTTCAGCCAGCTGTTAAAATAGTCGGTATGGGCACTAGCCGGGAGGTGAAAGATGACGCGGCCGACTTCTGGTAACGACAGCACTCAACAGCTGCTCGAACTGCTGCGCGAGCTGGTCGCGGAACTCCGCCCCGGCCAGGCGGCGATGCTGCGGATCGATCTCGATACGTTTCTCGACCGTGATCTCGGGCTCGACAGCCTGGCGCGGATGGAGCTGCTGAACCGGATCGAGCGGCGCTTCGGGGTGCGGCTGGAAGAGCGGGCGGTCAGCGAGGCGGAAAGGGTGCGGGATCTGCTGGCGGCGCTGTCGGACGCCGGGCAAGGCGGGATCGAAGCCGCCGGTGAGCGGATCGAGGCGGTGGCCGGCGAAGGGGCCTGGGAGGTTCCCGTGCAGGCGGTCTCCCTGCCCGAAGTGCTGGCCTGGCACGTTGAACGCCATCCCGAGCGTCCCCACGTGCGTTTCTATGCCGACCGGGGCGAAGGCGAGGTGCTCAGCTACCGCCGCCTGCAGGAGTCCGCCGTGGCGGTGGCGGGGGGGCTGCAGGCGCTCGGGGTGGCGCCGGGCGAACGGGTGGCGATCATGCTCCCGACCGGGCCCGATTACCTGGCGGCCTTTTATGGAACCGTGCTGGCCGGAGCGGTGCCGGTGCCGATCTATCCGCCGGTGCGGCTGGCCATGCTCGAAGACCACCTGCGCCGGCAGCTGGCCATCCTTTCAACCTGCGCGGCGACGGCCCTGATCGCCTTTGCCGAAGCTCTCCCCTTTGCCCGCCTGCTTAAGCTCCAGCTCCCCTCGCTGAAGCACCTGGTCTCGGTGGCCGAACTTGGCACCGCTGCCGCCGGGTTCGCACCGCCGCCGTGCAGGCCAAAGGACACGGCGATGCTCCAGTATACCTCCGGCAGCACCGGCAACCCCAAGGGGGTGATCCTCTCCCACAGCAACCTGCTGGTCAACATACGCGCCATGGGGAAGGCGGTTCAGGTGGCCGAAACCGACGTCATTGTCAGCTGGCTCCCCCTCTACCACGACATGGGCTTGATCGGCACCTGGCTGGCCGGACTCTATTACGGTCTCCCCCTGGTCCTGCTCTCCCCCCTCGATTTTCTCGCCCGTCCCGGCCGCTGGCTCTGGGCCATTCACCGCTACCGGGGCACCCTGTCGCCGGCGCCCAACTTCGCTTACGAGATCTGCCTGGCCCGGCTCAAGGAAGAGGAGCTGGCCGGGCTCGATCTCGACTCCTGGCGCTGCGCCTTCAATGGTGCCGAGCCGGTCAGCCCCGAGACCCTGGAGAACTTTTGCGCCCGCTTCGCCGCTTACGGCTTTCGGCGCGAGTCGCTGATGCCGGTCTACGGGCTGGCGGAAAACTCGGTCGGCCTGGCCTTCCCCCCCTGCGGACGCGGCCCGCTGATCGACCGCATCGACCGGGAAGTCTTCGCCCGCAGCGGCAAGGCGATTCCGCAGAACGAGGAGGGGGCGCTGCAGGTGGTGGTCTGCGGCCGTCCACTCGACGGTCACGAGATCCGCATCCTCGGTCCCGGCGGCCAGGAGCTGCCCGAGCGTCGCGAGGGCCAGGTGCAGTTTCGCGGCCCCTCGGCGACCAGCGGCTATTTCGGCGCCCCGGAGCAGAGCGCGAAACTCTTTGCCAACGGCTGGCTCGAAACCGGGGACCTCGGCTACATGGCCGGGGGAGAGCTGTGCCTGACCGGCCGCAGCAAGGACCTGATCATCATCGCCGGCCGCAATGTTTATCCGCAGGAGCTGGAAGAAGCCGTGGGGCGCTTGCCCGGGATCCGCAAGGGAAACGTGGTGGTCTTCGGCTGCCGGGACCGGGCCGCCGGAACCGAGCGGCTGGTGCTGGTGGCGGAAACCCGCGAGGCCGACCCGGTTGTGCGGGAGAGGCTGCGGCAGGAAATCAACGGGCTGGCGGTCGACCTGGTCGGCAGCCCGGTCGACGAGTTGGTGCTGGCGCCGCCGAAGAGCCTGCTCAAGACCTCGAGCGGCAAGCTGCGGCGGGCCGCCTGTCGCGAGCTGCACGAGCAGGGCCGGCTGGGGATTGCGGAGCCGCGCTGGCGGATGCTGCTGCGCATTGCCCTGCTCGCCCTGGGCGGCAGCTGGCAGCGGTTGCGGCAGCGGGGCGCCGACCAGCTTTACGGCCGTACCCTGCGGCTGTTGTTTTGGCTCACTGCGCCAGGCGTGTGGCTGGCGGTGGTGCTGCTGCCGCGCCCGGCCTGGCGTTGGGCCTGCATGCGCGGGGCCCTGAGATTCCTGTCGCGGGCGGCGCGGGTGCCCCTGGCCGTGACGGGGCTCGAGCAAATGGCCGGAAGGGGGCCCGGCGTAGTGGTGGCCAATCACGCCAGCTACCTCGACGGACTGGTGCTGGTGGCCGCGCTGCCGCCGGAATTTTCCTTCGTCGCCAAGGCCGAGCTGGAATCCGGGCGGCTATCAGGCCCGTTTCTGCGGAAAATCGGCAGCGTCTTTGTCGAGCGGAGCGACCGCCAGCAGGGGGTGGAGGATGCCCGCCGCATTGGCAGCCTCGCGCGCGCAGGGCAGACCCTGGTCTACTTCCCCGAGGGCACCTTCACCCGGGCGCCCGGGCTGCGTCCCTTTCGCCTGGGGGCTTTCCTTGCCGCCGCCGAGGCTTCTCTGCCGGTGGTGCCGGTGGCGATCCGCGGCACCCGCTCGATTTTGCGCGGCGACGACAAGCTGCCGCACCGGGGCGCCATCGAGGTCGAGATCGGTGCGCCGATACAGCCGGATCCGCAGCTCTCCTCCTGGGATGCCGCTCTGCGCCTGCGCGAGTTGTCGCGGCAGTATATTCTGCCGCGCTGCGGTGAGCCGGACCTGGGGGAGGGGGAAGGCTAGCGCCGGCGTCGCCAGGCGGCGCGCAGGCCGAAAAAGAGGCCGGCGGCGGTGAGAACCCAGATTAATAGAGTGACGATGGTTTCGCTGGAGGGCATGGCGGAATTCCCTTTCTGTCGGAGGCTTTTTGATTATGCCATGCGGGGGGAGGTTTTTTCTTTGAGGTGGGTCAAGGGGAGGGTTTTTCTGATGCTTTGACCCGTGTGACGCCGCCGAAGCGGAGTGGACGTTTTGCGAAACAGGCGGGCAAATGTCTGAGCGTAGCGAGTTTTTGCCCGGCCGCAAAACGTCTGCGGAGCGCAGGGAACCCGAAGGGCAAGGAGCCGGGCACCCTTCTTTTGCTTCCTTTTCTTGGGTGAGCAAGAAAAGGAAGTCGACTGGCGGGGCGAATCCCGCCGGTTTTGTGCTTTTCGGTGCTCGTCAAGTATCAGCACAAAGATCTAAATCAAAACCCCGGGGGTGCGGCCCCGGACGCCGCCCAAACTTTTGTTCGCCCAAAAGTTTGGATCAAAAGGGCGCCCCCAACGCCTTGCCCGCCTGCGGCGGGTTCCCTCCGCTACGCAGACGTTTGGGGGCCGTTCACATGCGCTTCGCTTAGGCTCACGGCTTTTTCCCCAAACGTCCACTCCGCTCCGGCGGCGGCGAAGGGGGAAGGGAGCAAAAAAACGCGGCAGAGAGGTAATCTCTCTGCCGCGTCGGTTTTAGCGGCCGGTCGGGGCGGTGGTGCGCCCTTCGGGGCGCCTGGTCCGGTATTCGACCACCGGGGCCTTGCGCTCGGTGCGCGTCTTGGCCGGGAAATCCTTGTTTCCCCTGGCCTCGCCGCGGCCTTTGTATTCGCCGGGTTTCTGCGGCCGGCTGTTGCGTGCCGGGGGACGACCGCTGCGGGCCGGGCGGGTATCCAGCGCCCGGGTCGGCTCGAGTCCGACCACCACCTGCTGCGGCAGGCTCTGGCCGATGTAGCGCTCGATGCGGCGCAGGGCGGCGGTTTCGGCGGACGAGGCGAAGGAGATCGCGGTGCCGGTGGCGCCGGCGCGGCCGGTGCGGCCGATGCGGTGGACGTAGTCTTCGGCGAACATCGGCAGGTCAAAGTTGATGACGTGGCTGATGCTGGTCACGTCGATGCCGCGGGCGGCAACGTCGGTGGCCACCAGCAGCTTGATCTTGCCGCGGCGCAGGTCGGAGAGGGTGCGGTTGCGGGCAGCCTGGTTCATGTCGCCGTGCAGGGCGGCGGCCCGGTGTCCCTGGGCCGACAGTTCGCGGGCCAGAACATCGGTGTCGCGCTTGGTGGCGGAGAAGATGATGGCCTGGTTGATGTCCTGATTGGCGACCAGGTGCTGCAGCAGTTTTGACTTGTGCTGGCGGTTGTCGGTGACGTGCAGGCGCTGTTCGATGGCATCGAGGGTCAGCTTGCTGCCGGCGATGTCAATCCGCGCAGGATTGCGCAGCATCCGTTTTGCCATCTCGGTCATGGTGCGGTTGAGGGTGGCGGTGAAAAAGAGGGTCTGGCGATTGGCCGGGGCGCCGGCGATGATCTTTTCCAGGTCGTCCTTGAAGCCCATGTCGAGCATGCGGTCGGCCTCGTCGAGAACCAAAATTTCCAGGCGCGACAGGTCGAGGGAGCCGCGGTTCAGGTGATCTACCAGCCGGCCGGGGGTGCCGACCACCAGGTCGGGCGAGGCCTGCAGGGATTTGAACTGGTCGCGGTAGGGCATGCCGCCGAGCAGCAGGGCAAAGCGCGGGTTGATGTGGCGGCCGAAGGTGCGGGTGGCGTCGACGATCTGGCCGGCCAGTTCGCGGGTCGGGGTCAGCACCAGGACGCGAGGGGCGCCGCGGAGTTTGGCGACCGGTTGAGCCATGAGCTGCAGGGCCGGCAGCATGAACGCTGCGGTCTTGCCGGTGCCGGTCTGGGCCGAGGCCAGAATGTCGCGACCGGCCAGGGCATCGGGGATGGCTTTGGCCTGGACCGGGGTAGGGGTGGTGTAGCCGCAATCGGTGATTCCTTTGAGCAGGGCGGGAATCAGGTTGAGTTCTGCAAAAGACATTAAACATCCTTCGGCCTCTCCCGGGCGCGGTCCGTCAACGGATCGGCAGGGCGTGGGCCAATAATAGAGACGCGTCCGCCGGCGAAGCAACCGATGCTCCGGAACGGGCGGCAGACACAAGTAACGGTGAGGGGGAACGGGAAAGCGAACCGCCGGGCGCAGCATTTAGCGCCGGGGTGTTCCGAAACACCGGATTGGCATTCACATCGTCGCTAACCTGAATGAATGCCGCGGTTTCCGAAAGGGAGAGGAGCGGGTGGGTCAGGGATCGATGATTGGGACAGGGTGTGCTCTGTCCCGGGCGAATAAATCGCCGGAGGGCTGAACTGCCAACAGGGCATCATACAGGTTCTGGATATGAATGCAAGTTTTTTTTGTGGGCCGCCGCAGGTTCCGGTCCCCGCTCTGCGTTGTCAGAGTACGGGCATCGGCAGTTCGCCCCAGCTGTGCTGGCCGGAGACGGCCTGTACCGAAACGATTTCTCCGGTTTCAAAGTCGATATCGACCACCAGGGCCGGGTTGCGTACCACGCCGATGGCAAAAGCCCGTTCGGAACTGGCCGGGCTGCCGTCGATCTCGCTGGCGCGGGTGAAAATGATCCGCTCGAAGTCGTAGACCCGGCGGGTGGTGCCGATGGTCCGGAAAAACTTGTAGCCGAGGCGGAAAAACTTGACCAGCCCGCCGTCGTGTTTGCCTTTTCCGATATTGCGCAGATGCGGATAGCGCTTGAGCTTGGCTTCGGAAAAGCGCGGCCCTTCCTTAAGCAGCAGCCCGGTCAGAAAGAAATCTCCCGGCATCAGGTAGGCCAGGCTGATGCGGTTGGCCTGCAGAAAGTCCCGGACTTCGGCCGACTCCAGCGCCTGCCCGTAGAGCTGCTGCAGCTGGTCGGCCGGGCGGGGATAGACCGAGACCAGGTGCATGTCGCCGCTGGTCGCCTGCGGCAGGCGGTCGAGGGTGTAGGCGCGCAGCCCCAGCGCCGCCAGCACCGACAGTCCCAGGGTGACCAGGTAGAGCGCCAGCAGGCCGAGCCCTTTCGAGGGAATCCAGCCCAGCAGCAGGCGAAAGAGCTTGCCCCCCGGTTCCCCCGGCACAAACATCCAGGTGCGGTCCATGTACTCCTGGTAGCTGCCGGGCTGTTCCCGCTTCATCCGCCACTCCTCGTTGCGGGCCAGCAGGTAGTAGACGAACAGCATGGTGACATAAAAGATCAGCACCAAAAAGCGCGGCCAGTACAGCATCAGGCCGAACCCCGACAGGGCCAGGGACAGGTACTGGGGGTGGCGCAGGCGGGCGTAGGGGCCGAAGCTGACCACCCCTTTTTTGCGCAGCCGGCCGTAATAGAGCGGGATGGCGCCGGCCAAAAAGAGCAGCAGGCCGATGGCAAAGAGCGCCTGCAGGTACGACAGGCCGATCAGCAGCGGATCGTCGACGAAAATCATGTGCGGCAGAAAGAACTCGTTGAGCCAGGCGGTGGCCGGCGAGGAGGCGAACCATTTGAGGATCGGTCCGTAGACCGAGTAGAAGAAGAGGGCAAAGGGGGTAATCATGAAGAGCACTTCCAGCCCGATCAGCAGGTAGGCGAAAGTGGTGCCGACGATGAGCAGTTTCGATCCCGGTTGTTCCGGCATGACGCGCTCCAGCAGAGAGGGAGGATGTAATGATACTGTAAGTTTAGCGCGTACGAATCAGAATGCCAGCGGTTGGTGCTCTGCCGGTTCCGGCCGCGGGGGCAGGAAAAAAGCGGTGACTGCGAATAAAGCTTGGCGAAGCGCTGTTTTTCGACTATATTTCGCGCCGTTACCACCCCCTTGTCGGCTGAGGCCGGAAGGGGGTGCTTTGCGTCCAGGAGGAGCACCCGGCCATGAACTTTTCTCCGCTGCAGCAACGGAACATCGAGGCCAACCGCCAGGAATACGGCGACCGCTACTCGCAACTGACCTTTCTCGACCCCACGGGCGCCTCCCGGGCCAATGCCCGGCGGGCCGAGCTGCTGCAATCGCTCGAAGGGCGGGCGCTGACCGGCTGCGGCGGCAGCAAGCTCGATATGCAGGGCCTCTCGCCCGGCTGCCGGATCTGTGCGCAAGGGGGCTGGTCGTGCCTCTTTATCAGCGGCAGCTGCAACTGCCGCTGTTTCTACTGCCCGACCTCGCAGGACGAAATCGGCCTGCCGACCACCAACACCGTCGACTTTCGCACCCCGGCCGATTATGTCGCCTACCTTGAACGCTTCGGCTTCACCGGCGCCAGCATCAGCGGCGGCGAACCGCTGCTGACCCCGGGACGCAGCCTGGCTTTTGTTGCGGCGATCAAGCGCCACTTCGGTGAGCGCATGCACGTCTGGCTCTACACCAACGGCACCCTGGTCAACCGGGAGATTCTCGGTCAGCTGCGCGATGCCGGGCTCGACGAAATCCGCTTCGACATCGGTGCTACCGACTACCACCTGGACAAGCTGCGGCTGGCGGTCGGAACGATCCCGACGGTGACGGTGGAAATCCCTGCCATCCCCGAAGAGCTGGAGCCGATGAAGGCCAAGATGGTGGAGATGCGCGAGGCGGGAGTCAACCATCTCAACCTGCACCAACTGCGGCTGACGCCGTACAACTACGAGCACCTGGTCCCCCGGGGCTACACCTATATCCACGGCGACAAGGTCACCGTGCTCGAATCGGAGCTGACCGCGCTGGAACTGCTGCAGTTCTCCCTCGATCAGAAACTTGGCCTGCCGGTCAATTACTGCTCCTTCGTTTACAAGAACCGCTACCAGGCCCTGGCTTCGCGTCAGCGCAATGCCGTTTTTGTCGGCAAGGGATTCGAGGCGCTCACCGCGGCCGGCTACCTGCGCACGCTGACCCTGCTCGGCAGCGCTGCGGATCTCGGTCGTCAGGTCGAGGCGTTGCGCGAACAGGGGCAGCCCGCCGAGCTCTGGCAGCTCAGCAGTTCGAAAGAGCGGCTCAGCGTCCATCCGGGTCTCTGGGCGCTGCTCGATTTTTCAGCATTTTCCCTGCAGGTCGCTTACTCGGCCAGCAGGCAGCTGTCGTCGATGAGTTACCGCAATCCCTTTGTTGCCGTAAAAATCGGCAGCCGCAAGCAGGTGATCGTGGAGCGTTCCCGGGTTGGTCGCGACTTCCTGCTGTCTGGTGATGAAATAGCTGATTTTACAGGAAGTTTCCTGCTCGCAGAAGAGGGCGGAGGACACTTGGACGAGGATACATTGCTGGGCGAAATGTCCGTCTATGAGCGACTTGTCGAGGGGCTGCAGAACTATTATTGATGGAAGCTGGCCCGTTCCCTGCAGATTGATCCCACAGAGCACAACACGGATACGACGACGTATCCCTTATCCGGCAACGATGCCCGCGGAAATTTTTTTCCGCGGGCATTTTTATTGTTCAATCGACAAGGAGAAGCGAACGATGTCTGCAGATAATGATTGTTCCAACCTGGTTCCGATCGACGAGGCGGCGACCCAGCTGGGCACCACCGAGTTGAGTGTTCTCATGCACATCAAACGCAAGCTGATTGCCGGGCAGGAAATCGACGGACAATGGTTCATCGATGGTGCCAGCCTCGATGCCTATGCTGTCGCCCATGGCGGCGCCAGCCGCAGCCTCTGTCGCAGCCACTGCTCGAAGGCCGGCGGTTGTGGTTCGAGTTGCGGGTAGTCGGCGAAAATCGATCAGCGAAAGGAGTTAAACCATGGGTGTGATGATCAAACCATCGGATCTGCAATTCCGTTATCCGCGCAAGAAAGAGACCCGCGAGCTCCCCAAGTTCAGCGGTCTGCCCGACCCCAATCCCTTCGACCGCGACGATCTCTATGATGTGATCCCGATGTTCGAGCAGGTGATGAATACGCTGGAGGTCGACGACGGCCAGGTGCTGCACAAGCTCGAAGAAATCCTCAACGATGACATCCCCCGGTTTATCAATACCCGCGAGGAGGTCTACAACTGCCTGGTCGGGGTGATGCGCGACATCCTCGGGGTGCCGGCCGCACCGTGAAAGAGGTCGTCGGCAACCTGTGGGACTACCTGGGGAGAGTGCCGGTCTGCATCACCACCGGCGGCATGGTCACCCCCCGGGGCGACTGCGCCATGCCGCGGGGCTGTGCCCGCCAGGCGCGGGACCGGTTTCCGGAATTGTCCGGCCAACTGGGACGCTTGATCCGTGAGAAGGGGAATCACGTTCATGATCTCGATAACGGGCTGGTCAGTTTTCCGGTCGAAAACAGCCCCTTCGATGTCCCCGGGCTGGGCCTGATCGAGCGCTCCTGCGCCGAGCTTCTCGCCCTGGTCGAGGAGCGCGGCTGGCCGCAGGTGTTGGTGCCCCGTCCCGGCTGCGGCGGCGGCGGCCTGCAGTGGCATGAAGTCAGACCGATTTTACAAAAGTATTTCGATGACCGTTTTCTGGTCATCCGCGCCAAGGAGTAAGCCAGTGAAAAAAGCAGAGCAGGGCGACAGAGTGACCATCAGGTACATCGGTACCCTCGATAACGGGTACATCTTCGACAGTACCGAGGAGCAGGAGCCGCTCACATTCACCATCGGCAGCGACGAGGTCTTTCCCGCCCTCGAGCAGGCGATCATCGGCATGACTGCAGGGCAGGCGAAGAATCTGCTGATCCCGGCCGAGCAGGCCTACGGCCCGCGCCGCAAGGAGAACATCCTGGTGCTGCAGCGCGATTCGCTGCCGGCGGGAAGCGAGCCGAAGCCGGGGCAGAAAGTGCACATGCAGCTCGCTGACGGCAACGAACTGCTGATGCGGGTGATCGAGGTCAACGACACCGAGGTGACCTTCGACGGCAACCATCCGCTGGCCGGGCTCGATCTGACCTTCGCCCTGCAGCTGGAGTCGATCGGCTGAGCAGCAGAAAAGGGGGCAACGCTGAACGCCCGTAAACTAAAATCAGAGCGATGCGGTATCTGTTGAGATATCCATTCAGAACAAGCAAGAGCCTCAGGTCATTGAGACCCGGAGGCTCTTTTTTTATTTGACCGGCGCCCTTTGGGATCGTGTCGTCACGTAGCGGCCGGGTTTCGACCCGGCCGGGGATTGAAGCCCATCAAAGTTGTGTATTCCGAAGCGCTGCCGCACCTGCGCCGCAATTTTAGATTTATTCTTTGTTTCAATAACCGCCTCAAAATGGCTATTATGTCTTCATTGTCCCATTTAGCCGAAGGATTCGAGCCGATGCTGAACCTCAACGACATGGCGGTCTTTACCAAGGTGGTCGAGGCGGGCAGTTTCACCGGGGCGGCCAGGTTGCTCGGGCTGCCTAAATCGACGGTCAGCCGCAAGGTCGCCCAGCTCGAGGAAGAGCTGGGGGTGCGCCTGCTGGAGCGGACGACCCGGGCGCTCAAGCTGACCGAAATCGGCGCGACCTATTTCGAGAACTGCCTGCGGATTGTCAGTGAGGCCGAAGAGGCCAACCTTTCGGTGGCCCGGATGCGGGCGACGCCTCGGGGGCGGCTGCGGATTACCGCGCCGACCGAATTCGGCAGTCTCTACCTTGGCGAAGTTGTGGCCGAATACCTGCGCCGGTATCCGCAGGTTCAGATTGAAGTCGAACTGGGCAACCGTGTCGTTGATCTCATCGAAGAAGGCTTCGACCTGGCCCTTCGGGCCGGTGTTTTGCCGGACTCTTCGCTGATGGCCCGCAAGTTGGCCAGTGAAAGCGTCTTTATCTGCGCCAGCCCGGCGTACCTGGCGGCGAAGGGCAAACCGCAGACCCCGGACGATCTCTCCGGGCACGAGATGATCCTTTCGCCCGCGTCCCCCCGCAGCCACCTCAAGCTCCTTTCGGAGCAAGGCGAGATGACCAGCGTGGCCATCCGGGGGAACCTGCGGGTCAACAGCCTGGCCATGGCGCGGGATGCGGCGGTCGCGGGGCAAGGGCTGGTCGCCCTGCCGGAGATGATCTGCTGGGAAGACCTGCAGAAAGGCCGCCTGCTGATCGCTCTGGAAGGCTGGGCCCCGCCGGGCTCCGGCATCCACGCCGTCTACCCTTCGCCCCGCCACCTTTCCGCCAAAGTGAAAAGCTTCATCGATTTCTTGCAGGAAAAGCTCACCCCGCCCCCCTGGAAACGGATCTGACC
>NZ_JBFHGD010000059.1:0-15956 GCF_041583255.1 Trichloromonas sp.
CTGCGGCAAGGAGATGCACTTCAAGGCGACGGTGCGGATTCCGCCTTGTCCCCAGTGCCACAAGACGGTATTTCGTAAATCTTACTGATATTGGTGCCGAAGCAATGCCAGCAACAAAGGCCGCCCCGAAGGGGGCGGCCTTTGTCGTTGGACAGTCATTTAAACAACAGCAACCAAACCGTTTTTTGCTGGTTCAGCTACGAAAACGGTGACGTCATCCCTTATTGCAGCGGGGTGATTGGCGGCAGTACAAAAGTTGTCGGTCTCTCCTTCTTGTAGCCATCGCTCAAGGTCATCAGAAAGGCCACCAGGTCTGCCTCTTCCTGGGGGGTTAATCCCAGGTTGCCGAGTTCATCACGGTTTACATTGTCAGTCACTTCCGGTGCGGGCCAGCTGCCATCGCCGGCCGTGTTGTAAAAATGAACGATGTCGGCGAGGGTTGCGAAGAAGCCATTGTGGCCATAGGGCGGAGTGAAGGCGATGTTGCGCAAGGTTGATACGCGGAACTTGCCTTTTTCGGTGATGAACCGCTCCCCGAGGCCGTAATCAATCGCCAAACCAGCAATCATTGGATTTTCGCTTTTGGGGATTCCCAGGTTGTCATAGGTGAAATCAGTAAACAGAGGGGGAACGATGCTGCCGCGAACCACCTCTGCTGCGCTGGGGTGGCACTCGGAGCAAAGCGCCTTGCCTTCGAATAGGGCCAGGCCATTTTGTTCCTGGGCATTAAGCTTTGCCTTTCCGGCCAGGTAATAATCATATTTGGAGGTGAATTCCGTAAACCGGTTTGTTTGTTCAAAGGCGGCAATCGCCTGAGCCATTTTGTCATAGGCATTCATGACTTGGACATCGTCGGCCAAATTCAGGGTTTGCAGATCGATGCCGTAAGCCGAGGAGAAAAGCTTGAGGTAGGATTTGTAGTTTTTGTTGCGGGGATCGGCAATCGCTGCGATGACCGCCGCTTCATCTTTCATGGCCATTTCCACCGGATTCAGAAAAGGCCCCTTGGCCTGATCCTTCAAGGTGTTGGCGCGGCCGTCCCAGAACTGTCCGCCAGCATAGAGTTTTTCCCCTTCGTCTTCGATTAATCCAAAGGTGGGGATAAAGGCTGCATAGGATGCGGTCGGAGCGTTCCTTCCCCCGTTCAAAGTCGTATCCGACCCCAGAGAGACAACATTGTTCCAGGGGTCTTGAGCATTCAGCGGATCGGCAAAGGCGGCCTTTTGGTGGTGGCAACTGGCGCAAGATTGATTCTGCTGGAGGGAAAGATAGGTGTCAAAATACAGAAGTTGACCGAGCTGTGATTCAGCGGTCCCGGCCATGGCGGTCGCGGCAAAGACAGTTGCAAAGAGGCACAAAAAGGTCAGCATTAGTCTAATCTTGTTCATTTTAGTCTCCTTTGGTTGGGGGATATGCTGAACGCTATCATGGCTTAATGCCTGCGCAACCGGTTGCAGAAATTAAATACACATATTCCGCGGGGAAATTAAAGGCCCCCTGGTGAAGGATGCGTTCAGGAGCGGGTTGCAAAACCGTGATTTTGTGCATCGTTCCAAGGGGTGTGGAACAGTTTTATGATCCTGCTTTGCCGGCTGAGGATGGACGCGAAAATTCAGACCAGCGGGGCCAGGTTGCCCAGGTCGACATGGGGCAGGTTGCTGAGTGGGCCGAGGACGGCGAGAAGTGTGTCATGGTCGGGGTGGGTCGGCAGATGTACGGCGCGGCGCAGGAACTCTCCGCGGCTGAAGGTGCCCCAGTTGACCAGCTGGCTGAGGTAGACGGAGGCACCGTAGCGGCGGGCCCGTTCGACGAAGGCCGGCAGTTCGCGGAAATTGTTGTGCTGAACCACGCAGCTCAGCTTCAGTTCGATGGGCAGGGTGCGGATGAAGTCGAGGTTGGCCAACAGCCGGTCGAAATCGCCGCCGCGGTTTTTCGCGTAGGTTGCGGCGCTGGCGGCGTCGACGGAGATCTCCGCCGAGCGCACCAGCGGGTGCAAGCCGGGGAAGCGGTTCCAGGTCGGCTCGTCCCACAGTTGGCCGTTGGTGTGCAGGTCGACCCGCCGCAGCTTCGGCCAGCTGTCAGGGGTGATCCCCTGCAGCAGGCTGCGGTAGCTCGGGCTGCCGAAGGGGTCGCCGAAGCCGCTGACAATCAGCCTTTCGGCGTGGGGCGGGGCCTGCTCGACCAGGCGCGCAGCCAGGGTTTGCGCCCGCTCTTTTGCGGCGCCGCTGGCAACGGCCACCTCACTGCGGCAGCTCGGACAGGCCAGGTTGCAGCTCAGGTCAAAGCAGAGATTGACGGTTTTCGGGCCGTAGGGGAGGGTACTCCGATTCTTTCGCAGCGCTTCGCCAACCTCTTTATCGGCCACCGCGGCGATCGGCATCACCGGCGCGGCGAGGGTGGCCAGGCGCGGGCAGCGTTTGCGGTTACAGCTGTGAAAGGTGCCGTTGAGGACGTTGCTGCGCAGGCCCCGTGCCACGGGTCCGTTCCAGATCTCCATCAGCGGCTGTTCGAGGAGGTTCCCGATGGGGGTCTTCAGCCATGCCGGGCAGCAGCTGAAGACTTTCCCATCGGGATGGATTTCACACCACTCGAAGGGGTGGGTGCAGATCAGGGCTTCGGTGGTCATCCGGTTCGCGTCAATCGGCTTTCAAAGTGGTGTAAAGGATCGACTCGCCGCGCTTGACCAGCAGGCGCAGCACATCATCCTTTTTGACCTTGGCTACCGCGGTACGGAAGGCCTCGATATTGCCGGTGCTCTTGCCGTTGACCTCGAGGATCAGGTCGCCGCGGCGCAGGTTGCTGTCGGCGGCCGAGCTGTTGGGATCGATGCCGGTGATCAGCACGCCTTCGCTCCCTTCCAGGCCGTAGCGCTGGGCCAGTTCCGGGGTGATGTTGGTCAGGGCCAGTCCGAGCTGCCCTTTTTCACTGGCGGCGCTTTCGCTGGCTGCGGGTTTGCCGTCATCCAGTCTGGCGATCTTGACCTTGAGGGTCTTGTTCTTGCCCTCGCGCAGAATGCCGAGGTCGACCTGTTTGTCGATCGGGGTGGCCGCCACCAGGCGCGGCAGGTCCTTGGTCTCATTGACCTCGTTCCCCTCATAGGTGAGGATGATGTCGCCGCGTTTGACCCCGGCCTTGTCGGCAGGCGAGTCCGGCACCACTTCGGCGACCAGCGCGCCCTTGGTTTCTTTGAGCTTGAACGATTGGGCCAGCTCGTCGGTCATCGGCTGCACGGTGACTCCCAGCCAGCCGCGGGTGACGTGGCCGGTCTCTTTCAGCTGGCTGATGATGTTCTTGGCGGCGTTGACCGGGGTGGCGAACCCGATCCCCTGGCCGCCGGCGACGATCGCGGTGTTGATGCCGACCACCCGTCCGTCGGTGTCAAAGAGCGGTCCGCCCGAGTTGCCGGGATTGATCGAAGCGTCGGTCTGGATGAAGTCGTCGTAGGGGCCGGCGCCGATCACCCTCCCCTTGGCCGAGACGATGCCGGCGGTGACGGTCTGCTCGAGGCCGAAGGGGTTTCCGATCGCCATCACCCACTGGCCGACCTCGAGGGTGTCACTGTCGCCGAGTACGGCGACCGGCAGGTCTTCGCCGGTGTCGATTTTAAGGAGCGCCAGGTCGAGCTTTTCATCCTGTCCCTTGATCATGGCGTCGAAGGTGCGGCCGTCGGCCAGCTTGACGGTGACCACGTCGGCGCCGTCGACCACGTGGTCGTTGGTCAGGATGTAGCCGTCCTTGGAGATGATGAAGCCCGAGCCGAGGGCCTGCTGCTTGCGCGGCGCCTGGGGCTGGTTCTGCATAAAGTGGTCAAAGAATTCGTCGAAAAAATCGTTGTACGGTGATTGCGGCCTGCCGGGGAAGGCGGGGCGGCGCTGCTTGACTTTTTTGGCGGTGCTGATGTTGACCACCGCCGGTTTGAGCTGCTTGGACAGGGCGACAAAATCGGGCAGGGTCGCGGCCGTGCCGGCCAGCGGCAGAGCCAGCAGCAGGGCCAGCAGCAGAAAGATCGATTGGGTCAGGCGTCGTTTCATGGGTTCCTCCGTTGTGCGTGGTTGGATGTGGATGATGACATCATAAAGTGTTCGTTTCAACAGAGGCACAGAGCCTCAGAGATTGTTTTTGGTGAAAACAAGGGAACATAGTTTCCAGAGCCGCAAGCCGCTTTCACCCATTCCGGGGTTTTAACAGAAACTCTCTGTGCTCCCGTGGCAAAATCTTCCGTCTTCCGTCTTCCGTCTTCCGTCTTTACCCGTTTTGTTCCGCAAAGTTCATGGTCACCCGCAGGCCCGGCGCATTGTCTTCGAGCTGGATGCGGGCGTTATGCAGGTTGGCCACTGCGGCGACCAGGCTGAGGCCGAGGCCGTTACCGGGGGTGGACCGGCACGATTCGAGTCGGTAGAAGCGCTGGAACACCTTGTCCCTGGCGTCTGCCGGTATCCCCGGACCGTTGTCGGCTACCGAGATCTGCACCCCCGCCCGCCCGACCTGGATCCGGCCGTTTTGCGGGGTGTACTTGATGGCGTTGTCGAGCAGGTTGGCGAAGGCCTGAAACAGCAGGTCACGGTCGCCGCGGATCGGCTCGCCGCCGGCCAGGTCCAGCTCAATGTGCTGACCCTTCTCTTCAGCCAGCGGTTCGTAGAGTTCGGTGACGTCCTGCAGCAGGTCGGTCAGGTCGATCTCCGTGAATCCCGCCCGCCGGCTGCCCGACTCGATCTGGCTGATCCGCAGCAGCGCCTTGAAGGTCGCCAGCAGACCGTCTGCTTCGGCGGCGGCCTGGTCGAGCAGCTCGCGCGGGCCCTCTTCGGTCACCTGCTTGCGCAGCGTTTCGAGCCGGTTGCGAAGCCTGGCCAGCGGGGTGCGCAGATCGTGGGCGATGTTGTCTGAAACCTGGCGCACACCGGCCATCAGGCCCTCGATCTGGTCGAGCATGTTGTTGAGGTTGCCGGCCAGCTGGTCGAAGTCGTCATCCGCGCTGCGTACCGGAATGCGCCGGGAGAGGTCGCCATAGATGATCTCGCGGCAGGTGTCGTTGATGCTCTCGATGCGGCGCAGGAACCGCCGGCTGAGCATGGTGCCGCCGAGCAGCGCCAGGACCACGGTGATGGCCAGCCCCCAGGCCAGGGTCGAGACGATCAGCTGCTGGATCTTTTCCAGCTCGTGTACGTCCCGCCCGACCAGCAGGTGAAAGCCGCCCCGCAGGTTGAAGAGCCTGGCCCTGGCCGGGTGGTCTTTGCCGGTCGGGTGGTTTTCGTCTTCGAGGCGGAAGCTCAGCCAGCCGGTTTTCGGTTCAATCCCTTTCGGCCAGCGGTTGAGGTTGCCGAGCAGCGGCTTGAAGTTGCGGTCGGCCAGCAGGTAGAGGACCGGGCTGCCCGGTTCCCGGGCCATCCGCTCGGAAATCAGCGCGGTCAGTCCCGGCAAGCCGGTGCTGTCGTAGCGCTCGGCCAGCCCGACCACTTCGGCTTCGATGGTGGCGTCAGTCTGGCGCACCATGTAGCCGGCGGTCGACCAGTAGATGAAGCCGAGCAGCAGCAGCACCGAGGTGCTGAACAGGGCCATGTAGAGAAGCGCCAGGCGGAAGGTTGAGCTGTGGAAGAGCCTAGGCGTCTGCACGAATCACGTATCCCGCGCCGCGCACCGTGTGCAGCAGCGGCCGTTCGAAATCCTTGTCGATTTTGCTCCGCAGGCGGCTGATGTGCACGTCGATGACGTTGGTCTGCGGGTCGAAGTTGTAGTCCCAGACGTTTTCCAGCAGCATGGTGCGGGTTACTACCTGGCCGCTGTGGCGCAGCAGGTATTCGAGCAGGCGAAACTCCCGCGGCTGCAGATCGATCGGGCGGCCGGCGCGGCGCACCACCCGGGTCAGCAGGTCCATTTCCAGGTCGCCGACCTTGAGGGCGGTCTGTGCGGCGATGTCGCTGTCGCTGCGGCGCAGCAGGGCATCGAGGCGGGCCAGCAGTTCGGTAAAGGCAAAGGGCTTGACCAGGTAGTCGTCGCCGCCGGCGCGCAGCCCCTCGACCCGGTCGTCAACCTCGCCGAGAGCGCTCAGAATCAGCGCCGGGGTCTTCTTGCCGGCCGCCCGCAGCGAACGGATCAGGGCCAGACCGTCGAGCCCCGGCAGCATGCGGTCGACCACCATGGCCTCGAAATCCTCCTCAAGGGCCAAGTACAGCCCTTCCTTGCCGTTGGCCGCCCGCTGCACCAGGTGCCCGCTCTCGCTGAGCCCCTTGGCCAGGTAGGCCGCCGTATCGGCGTCGTCTTCGATAATCAGAATGCGCATCCGCTCCCCTCTCCAGATAAAGCCAGCAGTGGTTATTGTAGCCGCAAGGGGGGCTTCGGGCAATGCCGATGATCCGTTTCGATGCCGACGATGAACCCTTCGCTGCCCAGGTAGCGGGCCAGCGCCAGCGTGGTCTGCAGCCCGTCCGCTGTGTCGTTTTTCAGATGGGCGTAGATGTCGGCCCCGAGTTCCTGCTGAAGCCGGTGGGCCCAGACCGCCATTTCGGGCCATTTGGCCAGAACCGTGTGGCGGCTGACCTGGCCGTCGATCAGCAGGGTTGCAAAATATTGCCGGGCGGCGACGCGGATAATGATTTCAGTTGCATTCATCGGGGCTTCCTCGCTCAGGTCGTCGGGTTGATAAGGAAATGGTCGGTCAGCAGCTGGCCGCCGGTAATGATCTCGGTTTCGACCCGGCAGAGCTCCGCCGCGTGGGGGCCGGTGTCGACCCGGTAGCCATTGTTCTCGACCCTGGCCCTGGTCAGCCGGTGCCGGCCCTGACGGTCGATCAGCGTGACCACCACCTGGGCATTTTTCACCAGGGAGCCGTCGGGGTGCCTGACGGCCAAATTAAGGGATGTTTCGTTCGTGCCAGCCAGGGCATAGCTGAGCCGGTAGCCCTCGCTGGTCGAGGCGTGAATCTCGCGGCTGTCGTCGTCCGCCATGCGGGCGGGCATGGCATCGGCCGTCAGCGCCATGCTGGCGACATAGGCGATGCAAAGGATGATTCTGCTTATCTGCATGATCGATTCTCCCGTCTGTAAATGGGTGAACGATGCAAGGTTACCGCATCATTGACGATCATTATACGCAGGGCAGGTTACCGAGCGGTTGCCGGAAAATTACATTTTGGAAAGGTTTGGGGAGGGAAAGACGGAAGGCGGAAGGCGGTGACTTCTGCTGGCTTTGCCCGAAGCGGGGAATGAAGGCTAGGTCTCGGTCTTGGCCTGCCGTTTCGCCAGCGAGCGCAGGTAGCGCTCTTTCAGCTTGCGGTTGTTGGCAAGCACCTCGGCATCGTCGTCGCACCAGGGGGGGAGGTCGTCGTAGTCGGGGACCCCGTCGTCGATCAGGTAGCGGGCGTCGGGATTATTCGGGTAGCCGGTCGGCACGCCCCCCGCGCAGATGATGCGCAGGGGGGTGTCGCCGTCGTTCTTCAGGGCTCGTTTGGAGGCCGGGGCGACCCGCACCATGTCGCCGGCGGCCAGCGGGATCATTGCCTCGTCGACCAGCAGCCGCCCGCTCCCCTCCAGCACCATGTAGACTTCTTCCTGTTCCCGATGGTGATGGGTGAAGGTGTAGCCCTGCTGCGGAGGGAGGTTGATCAGCCCCAGCGCCACCCCCGAGAGTTCGAGCAGGCGCCGGGGCGAGGTCAGCGGCGGCAGCTCATCCCAGTCGAAATGAGCCTTGCTGTAGCCTTTGCCGGACATCGATCAGATGTCGGCGATTTTCAGGACGATTTTGCCGAAATGCTTGTCTTCTTCCATCATCCGGTGCGCCGCGACGACTTCGTCGATGGGGAAGACTTTTTCGATGATCGGTACGATGGTGCGATCGGCGAACTTGGGCAGCGCCCGCTTGGTGAATTCGGCGATGATGTCGCCCTTTTCCGAAACCGGCCGGCTGCGCAGCACCGAGCCGATGATCTGCTGGCGCTTGACCATCATCAGGGCCAGGTTGAGTTCGGCCTTGATGCCGGAGATGATGCCGATGATCACCAGCTTGCCCTTGTAGGCCAGCGAGTTCATGTTGGGGGCCAGGTACTTGGCGCCGACGTGGTCGAGGATAACGTCGACCCCCTTCTTGCCGGTGAATTCCTTGATGGCATCGGCAAAATCCGGGGTGGTGGTGTAGTCGATCACCAGGTCGGCGCCGAGCTGCTTGACCCGGTCGATCTTGCTCGGGTGGGCGGTGACCACCTTCTTGACCTTGGGGGTCAGGGCGTTGGCCAGCTGCAGCGCCGCGGTGTTGACCCCGCCGCCGCCGCCGTGGAAGATGGCGGTCTGGCCGTCCTGCAGATCGCCGATCATGAAGACGTTGAGAAAGGCGGTGATGTACGATTCGCAGACGCAGGCGGCCTCTTCGAAGCTCATCGATGCCGGAATCGCCATCAGGTGGTTGCCGTAGGCCACGGCGTATTCGGCGTAGCCGCCGCCGCCAACCAGTCCCATGACCCGGTCGCCGGCCTTCCAGCCGGTCACCGCCGAGCCGACCTCTTCGACAACGCCGGAAACCTCCAGCCCGAGGATTTCAGAATCGCCGGGCGGCGGCGGGTATTTCCCTTCGCGCTGTACCAGGTCGGGGCGGTTGATCGACGTCGCCGCCACCTTGATCAATACCTCGTTATCCTTCGGCGAAGGCTTGGGTACTTCATCGACCCGCATGACCTCGACGCCGCCAAATCCATCCATGACTACTGCTTTCATAAGCTCTCTCCTTTGAATAATCCAGCAGAAATTTCTGCCGACAATATACTGATTGAATAAATTAAAACAACGTATCGATTATAGGGAATCCGGGTCAGGTTGCAAGGGGAAAGAGGGGGCGGAGGGTTCTCGTACGTCTGACCGGTTTTGATATTTGCAGAAATGCTGTTTTTGTAAAAACTCTCTTGACAAGTGCGAAGCTTGTAGTTTATTTTGCTGTAACGATAATTTTGCATATTGGAGCTGCCCTGGTGAAGGTAGAGCTGAAAGAAATTGCCGCGGTCCAAATGGGCTACTCATTCAGAGCGCGGCTCGAACAACTGGAGACCGGTGGCGTTGCGGTGATCCAAATGAAAGATCTGACCGACCGCAATCGGGTGGCCTGCCTGGAGCTGGCGAGGGTTGATCTGCCGAATCTCAAAGAGAACCATCTGGTGCAGTCGGGAGATCTGGTTTTTCGTTCGCGCGGTCTATCGCCAACCTCGGCTCTGCTGACGGAAGATCCGGGGCCGGCGGTTGTCGCCGCACCGCTGCTGCGGATCAGGGCCGATCGTAAGACTGTGCTGCCAGAGTACCTCAACTGGTTTATTAATCAGCCGCCGGCCCAGGCCTTTTTTACCAGTCGGGCCAAAGGAACAGCCCAACAGATGATCAGCAAGCAAGCCCTGGATGAGTTGGAGGTTTACCTCCCCTCGCTGGCGCTCCAGCGGCAGATTGTCGAGCTGACCGTTCTCGCCGAGATCGAGCAGGAGTTGCTGCAAAAACTTGCCGACAAACGCCATCACTATTTATCGGCCACCTTGATGAAGCTGGCCCTGGGAGAATAACCATGAGTCCGAAGATTGCGCAGAAAGACATCAACAACGCCGCCTGGGCCGCTTGCGACACCTTCCGGGGGGTGGTCGACCCGGCCCAGTACAAAGATTACATCCTGGCGATGCTGTTCGTGAAGTACATCTCCGATGTCTGGAACGATCATTATCAGGCCTACCGCAAGCAGTATGGCGACGACGATGCACGCATCCGCCGCAAGCTTGACCGCGAGCGCTTCGTGCTGCCGCTGGCGGAGCTCAAGGATCATGAGACCGGCGCGGTAGTGGACAGCTTTCAGGCCGATTTCTACAGCCTCTACGAGCGGCGGGGGGCGGCCAATATCGGCGAGCTGATCAACGTTGTGCTCGATGCCATTGAAGAGGCGAACAAGGCCAAACTCGAAGGGGTGTTCCGCAATATCGATTTCAACAGCGAGAACCTGGGCAAGGCCAAGGAGCGCAACCGCCGGCTCAAGATGCTGCTGGAAGATTTCAACAAACCGCAGCTCGACATGCGCCCCAGTCGCGTTTCCGAGGATGTTATCGGTAATACCTACATTTATCTGATCGAACGCTTCGCTGCCGACGCCGGCAAGAAGGCCGGCGAGTTCTACACACCGCACAAGGTCTCCGAGCTGGTTGCCAAGCTGGCCGCGCCCGTTCCCGGCGATCGCATCTGCGATCCGGCCTGCGGTTCCGGCGGTCTGCTGATCGAGGCGGCCCGCGAGGTCGGTGACCGCAACTTCGCCTTGTTCGGCATGGAGTCGAACGGCAGCACCTGGGCTCTGGCGCGGATGAACATGTTCCTGCACGGCGCCGACAGCGCCCGCATCGAGTGGTGCGACACCCTCACCAGCCCGGCCCTGGTCGAGAATGACCGGCTGATGAAATTCAACGTGGTGGTCGCCAACCCGCCCTTCTCCCTCGACAAGTGGGGGGCCGACGAGGCGGCGAGTGACCGTTTCAATCGCTTCTGGCGCGGGGTGCCGCCCAAGAGCAAGGGCGACTGGGCCTTTATCAGCCACATGATCGAGGCGTCAATGGAGAAGGAGGGCCGGGTCGCGGTCGTCGTCCCCCACGGTGTGCTGTTTCGCGGCGGCGCCGAAGGGCGCATCCGCCAGAAGATGATCGAAGAGAACCTGCTCGATACGGTGGTCGGCCTGCCGGGAAATCTGTTTCCGACCACCTCGATCCCGGTGGCGATCCTGCTTTTCGACCGCAGCCGCGAAAAGGGCGGCGCCAACCACGGCTGCAAAAATGTGCTGTTCGTCGACGCCAGCCGCGACTTTCTCCCCGGCAAGAACCAGAACAACCTCTCCGACGAGCACATCGCCAAGATCCTGCAGACCGTCGAGGGTTGGAAGGATATTGACAAGTACGCTCATCTCGCTGAATTCAAGGAGATCAAGGAGAACGACTTCAACCTCAACATTCCCCGTTATGTCGATACCTTTGAAGAAGAGGAAGAGATCGACATCGACGCTGTGCAACTAGAGATCGAGCAGTTGGAGAAGGAGCTGGTCGAGGTGCGGGAAAAGATGGTGGCGATGCTGAAGGAAGTGGTGAGGTGAGGTCATGAATAAAGAATTGATGGACCGGCTGCATACCCAATTCGATGGCATTTCTCATGTCTGGCCCGACTCCGCGGTCGAGTTCTGGTATGCCCGCGATTTACAGGGCGTTCTCGGGTATGACCGTTGGGAGAACTTTAAGAAGGTTATCGATAAAGCGGTCATCTCCTGCGAATCAACCGGAGTTAATGTCTCCGACCATTTTCGTGACGTCACGAAAATGGTCCCAATCGGTTCGGGCGCTGAAAGACCCGTCGAAGATATCATGTTGACCCGTTATGCCTGCTACCTGATTGCCCAAAATGGCGACCCGCGTAAAGATCAGATTGCCTTTGCCCAAAGCTATTTTGCGATTCAAACCCGCAAGCAGGAGATCATCGAAGAGCGTATTCAACTGCAAGAGCGGCTGCAAGCACGGCAGAAGTTACGTGAATCCGAAACGGAACTGTCGAAGAACATCTATGAACGGGGTGTTGACGAACAAGGCTTCGGGCGCATTCGCTCCAAAGGCGATCATGCCCTTTTTGGCGGAAATAACACCTTGTCAATGAAAGGCCAACTTGGCGTTCCGGGCAATCGTCCGCTGGCCGATTTCTTACCGACCGTAACTATTGCCGCGAAAAACCTCGCCACGGAAATCACCAATCACAATGTGCGGCAACATGACATGCAAGGCGAAGGCTCTATCACTGACGAGCATGTGCAGAATAACCGTAGTCTGCGCAACATGTTGGTGGAGCGCGGTATTAAGCCGGAGGTGCTGCCGGCGGAAGAGGATTTGAGGAAGCTGGAGCGCCGGGTGAAATCGGATGAAAAGCGGCTGATCAAGGGGACGGAGCTGCCGAAGAAGCTGGAGGGTGGGGAATGACTTGGCCAAGAGTAAAACTAAAAACATTACTGACCCAGCCAGTTCAGAACGGATATTCACCCATTTGTCCTGATGCCCCAAATGGAAAATGGATTCTTGCTCTCGGAGCACTAAATGGATCAGGTTTTGATGCTACCCAAGTAAAACCTGCGCCGATTGGTGATAATCGTGTCGATAATTTTTTGCTGCAAACAGGAGATTTTCTGGTCAGTCGTTCGAACACGCTTAATAAAGTTGGTCGTGCGGCCGTATTCAAAGGTCAGATAGATAATTGCGCCTACCCTGATTTAATGATGCGTTTTCGAGTTGATGAATCGAGTATTAATCCAGAATTCCTTGATATGTATTTGAGAAGTTCTGAAGCGGTCCGCCATTTTCAGCGTGCTGCTTCTGGCACCAGTGAAACGATGGTCAAAATCAACAAGCGTGCAGTGGAAAACCTTTTGGTTCCTCAACCACCATTTGCTGAACAAGCCGCCATCGCCGACCTGCTTTCTACTTGGGATGTGGCAATCGAAAAGACCGAGCGGCTGATTGCAGCGAAGGAACGGCAAAAAAAATGCCTTATGCAGCAGTTGCTGACAGGTCATCAGCGACTGAACGGATTTAAAAAACCTTGGTCAGAATTCCCCCTCGGCGAACTTTTCCAGGAGCGCTCGGAAAGGGCCAGCGACCATCTCCCTTTGCTATCGATTACCAGCGGCGAGGGCATCATCCATCGCAATGAAGATCGGAAGGATACTTCCAACGAGGACAAATCTAACTATCTGAGAATCTGCCCTGGAGATATCGGTTACAACACTATGCGCATGTGGCAGGGGGTGTCCGCGCTTTCTTCTCTTGAGGGGATAGTTAGCCCGGCATATACCATTTGCACGCCGAAGAAGGAGAGCGACGGGGAGTTCATGGCTTATCTTTTCAAGCTCCCCCGTGTAATCAATCTCTTTTATCGGTACTCGCAAGGGCTGACATCTGACACCTGGAATTTGAAGTACAAGCACTTTAGGAAAATCAAAGTAGTGGTCCCTGAAATCGAAGAGCAGAAGGCAATCGCCAATATTCTAAAGGTTTGCGACGAACAAATCGACTTGCTGAAAAAGCAGGTCGAAGGTTATCGCAGGCAGAAGCGCGGTCTGATGCAGAAGTTGCTCACTGGTCAGTGGCGAGTGAAGGCCCGAAGGGAACAGCCGGCATGAGCAGAGGTGTCTTCAGAATTCTTTCAATAGATGGCGGAGGGATACGCGGAGCCTTTCCTGCACATATCCTTAGCTGCATCAAGCATCGACTCCAGATCAATATTGATGACCACTTTGACATGATCGCCGGCACAAGTACCGGCTCAATTGTCGCTGCTGCAGTTGCCTGCAAAATTGACCCTGAAGAAGTCGTCGAGCTGTACCGTGAACATGGGCCATCCATCTTTACACGAAAAAGATCTTTGCTGCCGGACAAGTATCAACCTGGTCGGGAAAGCATTTATAAAAATGAGAATCTGAAAAAAGTACTCGAAAAAAGATTTGGGTGCGTCAAGCTCGGCGAAATTACAAAACCTCTCTTGATCCCTGCAACCGACATTGGGAATGGTGGCGTCCATGTTTTTAAATCTGCATATCAAGAGGATTATCACAGGGACGGGAAAGTGCCTTTACATCAGGCGATTCTGGCATCCTGTTCGGCACCAACATACTTCAATCCAACCAAAGTCGACGAGTACCTGCTTGCTGATGGTGGGCTCTGGGCCAACAATCCATCACTTGCGGCAGTTATCGATGCACAACGTCGTCTGGGGATAGAACTGCCCAAAATCCGGATTCTGTCGCTGGGGACCGGACATGCAAAAACCTGCTATGGCGTAAAGGGTGATAGGGAATGGGGCTTGTTGAATGGTTGGAAAGGCACGGAGTTCATCAGTTTTTTGATGTCGCTTCAGGCGCAGACAACCAACAACTATTTGCAACTGATGTTGGGCAGTGACCAAATCCTGCGGCTCGACTTCGATTCGGATTGCCCACTTCCCTTGGACGACTGCTCAGCGCTTGATGATCTTGTTTCAAATGCAGACCGAATCTTTACCCACAACAGCTCGAAAATCAGAGAATTCTTGGCTTAGACAAGGAGGGTGTAACGATGACCAATGACCAGAAAAGAAGGCTCCTCGAAAAAATGACGGCACTGCTGGAACTTCCTGAAACCGCGTACGAGAGAGCCAAGGATCGTTATGACGACATCGGTGAGTGGTTTGGTCGGGATGACTCTACCTGCAAAGATTGCGACCCTCACATTTTCCCACAGGGATCCTTTCGTCTTGGCACGGCCATTCGACCCCTCTTGAAAGACGAACCATACGATCTGGACCTTGCCTGCAAATTACGGGAGGGTGTCACAAAAGAGTCGCATACTCAGAAATCGCTGAAGGATTTGATCGGCAACGAGCTTGAATTGTACCGCAGGGCCAGAGGAATCAGTGCACCCCTTGAACCGAAACACCGCTGCTGGCGACTGGAATACCAGGACCATCTCAACTTTCATATGGACATTGTCCCATGCATCCCTGCAGATGATACGCGAAGGGGCCTAATCTTTGAGTCCCTGAGGAAATCGTGGCAAGACGATGTTCTCGCCGACGCTGTTGCACATCTCACGGTGGCTATTACTGATGACCGTCACCCGGCATATCCAGAGATTTGCAACAATTGGAATATTAGCAACCCTGAAGGGTATGCGAAGTGGTTTGTGTCTCGGATGAACGAGAGTCTACGGACTATCGTTGAAAAAGCACAGGTCGACGAAATCCCTGTTTACAAAAGGAAAACGGTTCTTCAGCGTACCATTCAACTGCTAAAACGCCATCGTGATGCCATGTTCCAGGAAGATTCGGATGTAAAGCCTATATCCATAATTATCACAACACTGGCAGCGAAAGCCTATGAGGGTGAAACAGATCTGCTTTCTGCACTGGCCGGCATTCTTGAGCGAATGGAAAGTTTCGTAAACCCCACGACACCAAGGGTCCCTAACCCTGTCGACCCGGCTGAAGATTTTGCTGATCGATGGTCGATGCCAAAATACAAACCCCTTAATCTGGAAAAAAACTTCTGGGATTGGTTACGGCAGGCAAAAGCGGACTTTGGCATCTTGATGCAATCGGATGATACCGATTTTATTACTGAGCAGGCTGGTCAGAAGTTTCGAGTCAACATGGATGAGTCTGATCTTAGAAAAAGTCTGGGTTTGGCACCGGGCGCATCTATCTTTGTCCCGAAAGCCCATCCAATCGAGCTCACGCCTCCGAGGCCTTGGGAGCAGGGCTAAATAAGTGATGGTGCAAGATCGTTTCGACATTGCGAATTTTTTAAAAGATTATCCCGGCATGGTTACCAAGCCATGCCGGGATAATCGAATCCTGCTTCGCGGTACTTTTGCATTCTGTGCAACACCTGTTGCAGGCAACGAGATATGCGGTGCCTATGATCTCGAAATAGAAGTCCCAACTTCATTTCCACGAGCTGTTCCGAAGGTAAAGGAGTTGGGGCGTAAGATTCCACGGGATGGAAATCATCACATAAATCCAGATGACACACTCTGTCTCGGTTCACCCCTTCGACTATTAAAAGTGATCGGCGAATGTCCAACGTTGCCAGGTTTCGCCAATAAGTGCCTCGTGCCGTTTTTGTACGCAATAACAAAAAAACTGCAGGGGGGTGGCGAATTTGCTTTTAGCGAGTTGGCTCACGGCGAAAAGGGTGTCGTAGATGACTACATGGAACTCTTCAGTCTCAGATCCGCTGAAGAGGTCCGCAGAGTTCTTGAGTTGGCAGGCATGAAACGTCGAATTGCGAATAAGCGACCCTGCCCATGTCAGTGCGGGCGACGCTTAGGGTGTTGCAATCTACACAATAAAATAAATCAGTTTCGGGGGCTTGCTCCTAGGTCTTGGTTTAGAATCCACCGCAGAAATTTGGGCACTTGGACTTAGGTCCAGAATAGAGGCTGTAATATGACCGGC
>NZ_JBFHGD010000060.1:0-15825 GCF_041583255.1 Trichloromonas sp.
CCGAGCCGTACCTGGAGCTTGGCCGCGACGACGCCAAAAGCCTCAAGGTGGTCGAAGGGGATCTGGTCACGGTCAAAGCCGCCGCCGGCGAAATGAAGCTGAAGGCGAAAGTGGCCAGCCGGCTGCCCCAGGGCCTGATTTTTGTGCCGTATCACTTTGAAAATTCCGGTCTCAACCGGATTTACCAGGGGGAAGCCGTGATTGCCGTGGAGCTGAGCAAGTAACCCTTTCGGAGGAAGCCATGAACGTATATTCGGATCTTGGGAGCCAGGAAGCGAGGGTCGTCGCCGTCAATCTCAGTGAAAAGAAGGGGGAGCGCAAACGCCCGATCTCCTGGGGACAGCTGCGCGTCGATCACGGTCTGGTCGGCGATGCCCATGCCGGCAACTGGCATCGGCAGGTGAGCTTGCTGGCCGAAGAAAGCATCGCCAAGATGCAGCGGCTGGGGTTGGATGTCGCTGCCGGCGATTTCGCAGAGAATCTGACAACCAAGGGGATCGATCTGGTCGCCCTGCCGATCGGAACCCGCTTGTCCATTGGCGATGCCCTGGTCGAAGTAACCCAGATCGGTAAGGAATGCCATACCCGCTGCGCCATTTATCAGCAGGCCGGGGATTGCGTCATGCCGAAGGAGGGGATTTTCGTGCGGGTCGTCACTGCCGGCAAGGTCGAATCCGGTTCCCCGGTCATCATCCTTTAAGCGTCGGGCAGAAAAAAGTCCCGACTCTTGCGGGTCGGGACTGAAAACAGCGTCGTGAAAGTTCTGGCGGCGGTATCTATTTGTTCAGCGGTTTTTATGTTCGTAAATAAAGTAGTCTGATTCGTTGAAATCATAGAGTGAGACAACCTCTCCGTCGACCATGCCGGTGAAATGCGAAGCACTGTCGTGGTCAAAGCCGTCGAACAGTTTGCCGTATAGGGACAGGCAGATGTGATGGTCCTTGCCCTGGTCCACCAGGCAGAGATTTTTGCCGTCACAGTTCCTTTGTACCGGGCAGTTCTTTCTGGCCGGATGGTTCATCAGCGCAAAGGGGGCCGGCTGTCCCTGTAGATCGATATCTTCTTCCCGGTTTTTGTCGGCGATCGAAAAGGCCTTCCAGTCGGCCAGTAGTTTTCCTGCGAAATACGCCACGTAAGCCTGTGTAGTCTTTTCCATTCCTGCCTCCCATTCGAAATCGTTTCTCTCCCGTGCCAGAATTAGTCACTCCCGCATTGTATTGATGGCATGCCGTTTGTTTGGTTACATAAGGGGTAAATATTGCGATTTGTGACCTCTTTGTGTAATGTATACGGTATGTGATTGGCGGATGCAAATGTCACCGGCCAGCTTTCCGGACCGGGGGTGGGGTGCTGCTGGTTGTGATTTCAGGGGTTTTGCGGGAGGATTGGGGGGCGTAAAAAATGTTGGAACAACAGGGGAGTTCTCAGCATATCTGCTGTCCCGGTTGTCGCTTTCGGGGGAGCTACAAATTGGCGGACGGGCGCAGAAAATGCCGCCGCTGCGGAAGGAAATATTCGCCGAAGTTGCGCAGGAGCCGTCTTGCGCCCATGCTTCTCAAGCAGCTGGCTCTCTTTTTCTGGCTGACCGTTCCGGTGGCCACCGCAGCGGAAAAGCTGGGGATTAATGTGAAGACGGTGCGCCGCCACTACGGGCTCATGCGCCAGGGAATCGCTTTGGAAAGGATCTGCCCGGCGCATGAGCCCAGGGAGAGGGCGGCTGCCAGCGAAGATAGCTTGGGGTTGTGTGTATTGGTCGTTGCCGAGGGGGTGCGGATTGCCGCCATCTGTTGCGAATGGTTTTGCCTGGATTCCTGCAGACCATCCGGGTCGTGCCATTTCCGGCATATTCGCAGGGAACTCAGGCTGCCAGCTCCACTCAGAGACATCGAATGCTGCCTGTGTTTTCTTGACGAATCGACAAGAGAGTGGACACCGGTCTGTGAGCGCGAGCTGACAAAATTGAACAAACTCTCAATCAGGCTCTGTCGGATGGAGCGGCACAGGGGCCGGTTGCAGCGGGCCCTGTTGCTGAAAGAACTGGCGTTTCGGTTCAATCAGCGCAACAACCCCGGGGTAACGGCCATGTTATATGATTTGATGAAACCGGTTTGTTCGTCACGCCAAAAGGAGTGATCCCCTCTGCTGTTACCGGACCGCTGTTGGCTGTCAGGTAGATGCAGTAATCAGGCTCTAACCTGAGTTCTCTGCTCCAGCAGGTCGAGGCTTTTGCGAAGCAGCATGGTGATGCTGAGACCGGTTTCTTCGGCTTTAACCTGAAGAGCCTGCATTTCACGGGGGGTGACCCGACAGGAAACAACGAATTTTTTCGGGTTTTTACTGACTTTGGGCATTGTGGCACTCCTTTCGTGTTAACGGGTTGGTCAATAATATTGCAAAGAGATTGCCACTTTGTCCGTTGCTTGATTAATAGTGGATATTGTCAGCAAAAACAGTAGCTTGAAGGTCTTGTGGAGGGTGTTGGGCAAATGGAGAGGGGCGGCAGGGGGGTGATCCATGTCGGCACAGATTGCGCCGGGTGGGAACGAGTGCTGTCGATGTGTGCCATTCTTGGCAAGTTGAGTGTGCCAGCGGATGGCGAAAACTTTATTGAACTTGCACGATTTCTTTGAGCACACCGACCAGGTGGCCGCGGATGCTGGCGCTGTCGGTCATGGTCAGCGCTTTGGCCGCGGCCTGGTGTGCCACGTCGGAGGGGAGGTCCCGCAGAAAGGCCTTGATGCGGGGGATGAACGGGGACGGCATGGAGAATTCGTCGATTCCCATGCCGTACAGCACCAGGAAATTCATCGGGTCGGAAGCCATCTCGCCGCACAGGCATAAGCCCTTGCCCTGCTGTCGGGCGGTTGCCGCAACCTGGTTGAGAACCTGCAGGATGGCGGGGTGCAGCGGATCGTAATACTTGTTGACCAGCGGATTGTTGCGGTCGGCGGCCAGCATGTACTGGATCAGGTCGTTGGTGCCCAGCGCAAAGAAGTCGACCTCCCTGGCCAGTTGCGGGGCCAGCATGACAGCGGCAGGGACTTCGATCATGACCCCGATCGGCACCGTTTGGGCAAAGGGAATCTTTTCTCTGCTCAGAACCGTCCGCGCCTCCTCGATAACTTCCTTGCAGGCCCGAACCTCTTCGAGCCCGGAGATCATCGGAAAAAGCAGTTTGACCGGGCCATGCACGCCGGCCATCAGGATCGCCTCGATCTGGGTGCGGAAAATGTCGCGGTTGTCGAGGGAGACCCGCACCGAACGCCAGCCCATAAAGGGGTTGTCTTCCTTTGGCGGGCTGAAGTAGGGGAGGGCCTTGTCGCCGCCGATGTCGAGGGTGCGGATGGTCACCGGGTAGTCGGGAAAGTTTTCGACCACCTTGCGGTAAAGCTGATACTGGTCGTCACGGTCGGGAAAGCTGCCCCGGGTCATGTAGGGGAATTCGGTGCGGTACAGGCCGACCCCCTCGGCCCCGTTGCGCAGGGCGATGTCGATATCGCTGACCAGGCCGATGTTGGCCCGCAGGGTCACTTTCTGGCCGTCGCTGGTTTCCGGCGGCAGGCTGCGGAACTCTTCAAGCCGGTGCAGTTCCCTGCTGCCGTCGGCTTCGAGCCGGCGGTATTCCTCGACGACGTGGGTTGGGGGATCGATGTAAAAACATCCCGAGTTGGCATCGAGAATGACCAGGCTTTCTGGGGTGGTCGCCTTGACCGCGCCCTTGACCCCGACCAGCGCCGGGATGCCGAGGGATTTGGCCATGATCACCGCGTGGGAATTGCGTTCGCCGGCTTCGGTGACGATCCCCTTGATCTGCTCGTGGTCGAGAGCCGCCATATCCGAGGGGAGGAGTTCCCGGGCGATCAGCACGCCGGGGCTCTTGAGCTGCAGGGTCGCCTGCTGGTTGTCGTTGAGATTGGCCAGCAGGCGCCGGCCGATATCCTTGATGTCGGCGGCCCGTTCCCGCAGGTACGGGTCTTCCATTCGCTCAAACACTTCGATGTATTCAGCGACGATTTTTTTAAGCGAGAAGGAGACGCCATGCCCGAGTCGGATCTCGTTGCGCAGCTTTTCCATGAAGCTGCGGTCTTCCAGGATCATCAGGTGGGTATGGAAAATGGCGGCATCGTTCTGTGAAAGCCGTTCGGCCACCCGTTTCTCCAAAAACAGGGTCTGGATGCGGGTTTTTTCCAGGGTCAGGTCGAGTTTCTGCAGCTCTTTTTCCACATCGACCGGGCCCTCATCGAGGGAGTCCGCAAAGCCCAGGTTGTCGTCCAGCACATGTGCCGGCCCTGAAGCCAGGCCGGGATAGGCCACGGTGCCGCGCAGGGTGCTGCTTTTAGGCTCTTGCGGCGGGCGCTCCTTGTCGAGCAGCGATTGCCGGGTCTTTTCCAGTTCGAGGGCAAAGACGCTCTTTTCTTCCTCGTTTTTGCGGATCGATTCGAGCAGGCGGGCGTTGATGACGATCGAGGAAGCCTGGAAGGCGATGGTTGACAGGGCGCTGATGTCGTCGGCGCTGAACTTGCGCGGTTCCTTGGTCTGGATGGTGAGGACCCCGATCGGGGTCTTGCGGTCGAACAGGGGGATGCCAAGGAACGAATGGAAACGTTCTTCGCCGGTTTCCTTGAAGTAGCGATAACGGGGATGGGTTTCCGGCTCCTGGATCGCCACCACCTGGCGGTTTTCAGCCGCCAGGCCGGTGAGCCCTTCGCCGATTTTCATGGTGACCTTGCCGACGGCCTTGCGGGACAGACCCTTGCTGGCGCACAGTCGCAGGGTTTCCTGGTCATCCTCGAGCAGGTAAATGGAGCAGACCTCGGTCCCCATCCGCTTGGAAACCAGGGTGACGATATTCTTAAGGGTCTCCGCGAGGTCGTGGGACTGGTGGATCAGGGTGCTGACATCCTCGAGGATGGTGACGCCCAGTCTGCTGGTTCCTTTACCCATCTGCTCCAACTTTTTAAGGTATTAAATGAGAAGATTCCGTTAACGAAAGAATGATAGCGGAAACATCGGGTGATTGCGAACTAAAAAAAAGCGCCGTCCGGGGGAGAGAGGTCCCGGTCGGCGCAAAGGGGTGGGCAGTTTTTCCTTATGTGAAGGCTCTGCAAATTTCCCCATCAATAATTATTTGTATAGCAATGTGTGTGCCAACTGGCTGGGAAGGCGTGGATGGGCTTGAAAGGCGGGTGTTTTAACGCCGGGTCGTCTGTTGGTGGGGTTGTTGTGTGCCGTGTGTGACTCACGTTTGGCGTGATATTGCTAAATCTCTGGATTGAGTGGTTCCTGGGTGTGTTGATTGTGGCACATCGATTGTTGCGTATTGTGTCCCTCTTGACACACCGTTGTCGTTACTCCGGGATTTTTACGCGAAAATTCTCCCCCTGTATGTCATAACGCGTAAGGAGGCGATAAAAAGTACGGCGGGGAATGCCGGCTTTGCGCGCGGCCAGCGAGACGTTGCCGCCGGTTTCCTGCAGATAGCGCTTGATCAGGCTTTTTTCCACCTGGTTCAGATGCTTGTCCCGCTGGGTGCGGAAATTGTTTTCGCTGGCAGGGGTTGCGCCGCCAGGGTTCTGCAGGATCAGTTCACTGAAGACGACCGGCAGGTTTTCGAGGCGGATGATGCTGTCCTGGGTGAGGACCGCGGCCCGTTCGATGATATTCTGCAGTTCCCGGATGTTGCCGGGCCAGGGGTATTGCAGCATCGCCTTGATGGCGCGGTCGTCGATGCCGACGATCGTCTTGTTGACCCGCTTGCTGGCCCGGCCGAGAAACAGGTGGACCATCTCCTTGATCGATTCCAGGCGGCTGCGCAGGGGAGGCATGGTGATGGTGAAAACGTTGAGGCGGTAGAACAGGTCTTCGCGGAACCAGCCTTCCTTGACCCCCAGCTCAAGGTTCTTGTTGGTGGCGGCGATCAGGCGGACGTCGACCTTGATCGGAGAGGTTCCGCCGACCGGTTTGATTTCACCGTTGTCGAGCACCCGAAGAAGTTCGGCCTGCAGCTTGGGGGTGATATCGCCGATTTCGTCGAGAAAGATGGTGCCGCCGCTGGCGGCCTCAAACAGCCCCTTCTTGTCGCTGATGGCGCCGGTGAAGGATCCCTTTTTGTGGCCGAAGAGTTCACTCTCGAGCAGGCTGTCGGTCAGGGTCGTGCAGTTCAGGGCGACCAGTGGCTTGTCGGCGCGCTGACTTCTCTGGTGAATGGCGCGGGCGGTGAGTTCTTTGCCGGTGCCGCTTTCGCCGCGAATCAAGACGGTGGTCGGGGTTGGCCCGACCTGACCGATCAGGTTGAGGACCTCGAGGGTCCGGGCGTCACGGCCGACGATCTCGGTGTCGCCGTATTCCTGTTCCAGGGCCCGCTGGGCCAGTTCGTACTTCTGGGCCAGGTTGACATGGTCCTCTTCCAGCCGTTTGAGGGAGTAGGGCAGGCACATGTCGTTTTCTGCCAGTCCCTGGTAAACGGCCACGGCATGCTCCCGGCAGGTGCTGTAGCCGCAGGCGCCGCAGTTGAGCTCGTCCCGTTCGACAAACTTGTTGGTCGACTGCAGAATCTGCTGGATGCTCTGCCCGCTTGGCGGTTCGAGCCGATGGTATTTGTTGGTGAACTTGCGGGTGAACTGCGGGAGGCTCTGCTCGTCCCGGTAGTGGGCCGCGGTGGCGTAGGGGATGTCTTTGTTCTGGTAATACTTGTGGATCAGGGTGCGTTTGGAGAAGGTGGTCAGGCGGTTGTTCTTGCCGGGGCCGCCGACACAGCCGCCATTGCAGAAGCGAATATCGACCAGGCGCGGCGTGATGCGACCGGAGGCCAGGTCGCGGATGATTTCCATGGCATTTTCTTCCCCCTCGGTCGCCAGGAAGTCGGGATTGAAAAAATCGTCCTGGATGCCGAAGGACTGGAAGGGGCCGCCGGAAACGGCGAACAGGCGGCCGCGCTGTGGCGGCCGGCCGTCAAAGGCGGCATCCGGCAGGCGATACAGGTCGATGGAGCGCTCGCGGAACATCTGGTTCAATTCCCGGTAGGTCAGTACGGTGTCGACGGAATCGGAGACCGGGTCGGCCTCGATCTCGAATTTGCCGGCGATGCACGAGCTGATGTAGATGACCCGGGTATTCTTCCCCTTGCGGGTCTTGATGAAGCGGCCGATGGCGACCATTGGTGAGACCGTCTGCATGAGATTTTTCAGCAGGTGCGGGTAGTGCCGCTCGATCAGGTCGACGATGGTCGGGCAGTGGGTGGAAATCAGCGGAAACTCCATCGGCGCGTCGACCTGGCGCCGGTAGGTGTCGTGCAGCAGTTCCACGCCGCTGGCTCCTTCATGGACTTCGCAGAAGCCGAGACGTTTGAGCCCGGTCACCAGCTGGCCCGGACGGATATCATGGAAAAATGCCGGGAACGAGCAGCCGAGCACCGCCACCACTTGCTCCGGGCCGTCGAGCATGCGCTGGGTTTCGCCGATGCAGCCGGTGATGATCTTGGCCTGCTGGGAGCAGACCTTGACGCATTTGCCGCAGCCGATGCAGCGTTCATGGATAACCTCGGCCCAGTTTTCCTTCACCTTGATCGCCTTGACCGGGCAGTTGCGTACGCAGGAGTAGCACTTGCGGCAGCGTTCTTCGACGGTTTTGATCGGTCCCATGGCGGCTCCGGAAAAAAAAGATTAATGACAAAGTGTGCGCACCGATTGTGTCAGATGTGGCACGCGTCTGTCAATGGGAAAGGTCGTAAATTGCGTTGCCTGCGTTATCGAGTCATCCGGAAAAAGACAATCAAAAGCGACCTCACGCCCGTTCGCATTCGCTCACTCAAGACGCAAAGTGCGCAAAGAGAGGAGTAAAGTAAGGAATGGGCCCTTGTCTTTCTTGGCGGCTTTGCGTGAGAGTGGCTTCGAATGTTTTTCAGAAGGTGCGGAATTTACCGACTTCGCCGCTGAAATGGCAGGCGGCGAGATGGCCGTTGCCGATGTCTTCCAGGGGCGGCCGCCGGGTGCTGCAGATTTCACGGGCGTAGGGGCATCGGGGGTGAAAATGGCAGCCGGAGGGCGGGTTGAGGGCCGACGGCACTTCGCCTTTGAGGGGGACGCGGGTGCGCTTGCGGGCGGGGTCGGGGATGGGCACGGCGTTGAGCAGCGCTTCGCTGTAGGGGTGGCGCGGCGCCCGGTAGAGTTCCTCGGCATCGGAGAGTTCGACGATCCGGCCCAGGTACATGACCGCGACCCGGTCGCTGATGTGCTCGATCACCGACAGGTCGTGGGCAACGAAGAGGTAGGTCAGGCCGAACTCTTTCTGGATGTCCTGCAGCAGGTTGACCACCTGGGCCTGGATCGACAGGTCGAGGGCCGACACCGGCTCGTCGGCGATGATCAGGCTCGGGCGCACCGCCAGGGCGCGGGCGATGCCGATGCGCTGGCGCTGGCCGCCGGAAAACTCGTGCGGGTAGCGATGGTAGTGCTCTTCGGTGAGGCCGACCGTCCCCATCAGACGGATGACCTCGTCCTTGAGCTGGCTGCCGCGGGCCAGGCTGTGAATCTGCAGCGGCTCGCCGACGATATCGCCGACTTTCATCCGCGGGTTCAGCGACGAGTAGGGATCCTGGAAGATCATCTGGATTTCGCGCCGCAATGGGCGCATCTGCCGTTGCGACAGTTGCAGCACATCCTGGCCCTGGAACAGCACCTGGCCGGAGTCGGCCTCGAGCAGGCGCAGGATCAGCCGACCGGTGGTCGACTTGCCGCAGCCCGACTCGCCGACCAGGCCGAGGGTTTCCCCTTTGCGCAGTCCGAAGGAAACCTGGTCGACCGCCTGCAGGCGACGTTTGGCGCCGCCGAGGCCGCCGCTGTCGGAATGAAAAGACTTGCTGAGATCGCGGACTTCGAGCAGGTTATCCATTATCCCTCCCACTGGCGGACCAGGTGGCCGGGGGCGACCTGCTGCAGGCGCGGCAGGATGCCCTGGCGGGGCGCGAAGGGCTCCGGGCACTGGTCGAGGAAGGAATCGGTGCTGGCGTTGCCCTGTCCCTGGGCGGTCACGGTGGCGAGGCGGGCGCGTTTTTCTCCCAGCTTGGGGATGCACGCCTGCAGGCCGCGGGTATAAGGGTGGCGCGGGTTGGCGAAAATCTCCCGAACCGGGGCGTATTCCATGATCAGGCCGTTGTACATGATGGCGACCCGGTCGGCGTTTTCGGCCACCACGCCGAGATCGTGGGTGATCAGCAGGGTGACCATGCCGCGGTCGGCTTTAAGCTGCTGCAGCAAATCCATGATCTGGGCCTGGATGGTGACGTCGAGGGCGGTGGTCGGTTCGTCGGCGATCAGCAGTCGGGGATCGCAGGCCAGCGCCATGGCGATCACCACCCGCTGGCGCATGCCGCCGGAGAGCTGGTGCGGATATTCGCGCACGCGCTGCTGCGGTGAGGGGATGCCGACCTGGTGCAGTAGATCAGCGGCGGCCTCCATGGCCTGGGGCGGGGAGAGCCCCTTGTGCAGGCGCAGTACCTCGGCAATCTGTTCACCGATGCGCAGTACCGGGTTGAGGGAGCTCATCGGCTCCTGGAAGACCATGGCGATCTGGTTGCCGCGGATGCGGCGCATCTCTTCTTCGGGGATGCGCAGCAGGTCGTCTTCGGCGAAGAAGATCTCGCCTTCGACGATTCGGCCCGGTTCCGGGACCAGGCGCAGCAGGGAGAGGGCCGTCATCGATTTGCCGCAGCCCGACTCGCCGACCAGGGCCAGGGTTTCCCCGGCATCGATGGTGAAGTCGATCCCGCGCACGGCCTTGACCAGGCCGCTGGACGGGAAGAAATAAGTCATCAGGTTGCGGACGTCGAGCAGGGGTGGCATAGACAGGTTCCAGGCCGCAAGGCCAAATGTTGATCAAGGGGGGCGGCCGGGCGCCGCCAAGGTCTTCACTCTACATCGAAAGCGGCAGGTGGTCAAGTTTGGCCGCAGGCGAGAGAGTGGTTGACATCCGCTCCCCGGCCGGGCGAAAATCCCTGGAACTTCACGGGGATTTTTGTCTGTTGGCGGGGTTTTAACGGTTTGACGAAAACTGGATCCGGCATGTGCAAGCTTGACCTTCGTTATCGGCTGATTTTTTTACTGCTGCTCGGCTGCTGCCTGCTGCCGGCGCTGCCGGTTGCCGCCGAGATGATTCCGCCGGCAGTCAGCGAGCAGCCGGTCGTGGTCGGCGGTGACCGGAGCTACCCGCCCTACGAGTTTCTCGACGATGAGGGAAAGCCGACGGGCTTCAACGTCGAACTGACCCGGGCGATCGGCCGGGTGATGGGGATGCCGGTGGAAATCCGCTTCGGGGCCTGGGGCGCCATGCGCCAGGGGCTGCGCGACGGCAGCATCGACATTCTGCAGGGGATGGCCTATTCCGACGAGCGCACTGCCGAGGTCGATTTTTCCCTCCCTCACGCCGTGGTGCACCAGAGCATCTGGAACCGGGTTGACGGGGCGGCCATCCGCTCCCGTGAGGAACTGGCCGGTCGCGAGGTGATCGTCATGCGCGGCAGCATCATGCACGATTTTCTGCTGCAGAATGTTCCTTCGGCGAAACCGATTCTCACCGATTCGCTGGCCGAGGCCCTGCGCCTGCTGGCCTCGGGCGCGCACGACTGCGCGCTGGTGGCCAAGCTCCCCGGCCTCTACCTGAGCCGCAAGCTGGGGCTGTCCAACATCGAGCCGGTGGCGCGGCCGCTGATCGCCCAGGATTACGGCTTTGCCGTGCGTAAGGGGAACCGCCAACTGCTGGCGCGGTTCGACGAGGGGCTGACCATTCTGCGCGAAACCGGTGAATACGCCCGGATTCATCGCCAGTGGCTCGGCGTGCTGGAGGACCAGCGGCCGCAGTGGCGGCGCATTTTGCGCTATGTCGCCCTGGTGGCGGTGCCGCTGTTGTTGATCCTGGCCGGCACCGTACTCTGGTCGCGTTCGCTGAAAAAAGAGGTGACCCTGCGCACCGCCGACCTGCAGCGGGAAGTTGCTGAGCGCAAGCGGGCCATGCGACTCCTGGAAGAGCGTCAGCGGCAGCTGATCCAGGCGGACAAAATGACCACCCTCGGCATCCTGGTCTCCGGCGTGGCCCACGAGATCAACAATCCCAACGGGGTGGTCATGCTCAACGTCCCCCTTCTGCAGAAGGCCTGGCGGGATGCCGAACCGATTCTCGAGGAGCACTACCGCCATTTTGGCGATTTCACTCTCGGTTGGCTCAAGTATTCGCGCATGCGGCGGGAGATTCCCCACCTGCTCGGGGAAACCCTGGAGAGCTCCCAGCGGATCCGGCGCATCGTCGAGGATCTCAAGGATTTTGCCCGCCGTGACGATTCGGAGCAGGCGGTGCGGGTCGACCTGAACGAGGTGGTGGCCGCCGCGATCCGCCTGGTGGAACCGACGGTGCGCAAGGCGACCAGCCGGTTCAACGTGCAATGCGATGTCGGCCTGCCGCCGGTGCGGGGCAATTCCCAGCGCCTCGAGCAGGTGATCGTCAACCTGGTGGTCAACGCCTGCCAGGCATTGACCGCCAGGGAGCAGGGAATCTCTCTTGAAACGGGGCGGGACGAGGCGGGCCAGGTCTGGCTCAAGGTTCGCGATCAGGGCTGCGGCATTCCCGCCGAAAACCTGGAGCATCTGCTCGATCCTTTTTTTACCACCAAGCGCGAATCGGGCGGAACCGGTCTCGGGCTGTGGGTGTCGGCCGGGATCGTGAACGATCTCGGCGGTCGCCTCGAGTTCGCATCGCCGCCGGGGGAGGGGACGACCGTCACCCTGGCTCTGCCGGTCTGGAATGAGGAGGTTGCACCATGAACGAAGTGCTCTACCCGGCATTCGGCGTGCTGCTGGTGGACGATGAGGCCCCCTGGCTGCGGACCCTGAGCATGACCCTTGAGGGGCCGGGGGGGATCACCAACCTGGAGACCTGCCGGGACAGTCGCGAGGTCATGGCCCGCCTGGCCTCGCGGGATTTCGGCCTGGTGCTGCTCGATCTGACCATGCCCTACCTCTCCGGCGAAACGCTGCTGGGGAAAATTGTCGAAGAATACCCCGGTACCGCGGTGATCGTGGTTAGCGGCCTTAACCAGGTCGATACCGCGGTGCGCTGCATGCGTGCCGGCGCTTTCGATTATTTCGTCAAGGGGGTCGATGACGACCGCCTGCTCGACGGCGTGCGGCGGGCCCTGCGGCTGGTGCAGCTGGAACGGGAACACCGGGATATGAGCCGCCGGTTTCTCGATGGCCGGCTGGAGCATGCCGAGGTCTTTGCCGACATCGTTACCATCGATCCCGGCATGCGGGCGATTTTCAGCTACATCGAGTCGGTGGCACCTTCGGCCCAGCCGGTCCTGCTTACCGGCGAAAGCGGCACCGGCAAGGAACTGGTGGCCCGGGCCCTGCACCGGTTGGGCCGGCCGCAGGGGCCGCTGGTGTCTCTCAACGCGGCCGGACTCGACGACAACGTCTTCGCCGATACCCTGTTCGGTCATGTCCGCGGGGCTTTCACCGGGGCCGACGCTCCCCGCCGGGGGATGCTCGAGCAGGCCGCCGGCGGCACCCTGTTTCTCGATGAAATCGGCGACTTGAGCTCGTCTTCCCAGGTTAAGCTGCTGCGCCTGCTGCAGGAGGGGGAGTATTACCCCCTGGGCAGCGACGAGCCGAAACAGGCGACGGCGCGGATCGTTGTCGCCACCCACCAGGACCTGGCCGCCCGGCAGTCGGCCGGAGAATTTCGCAAGGATCTCTATTACCGGCTGCGCGGCCATCATCTGCATCTACCGCCGCTGCGCGAGCGCAGGGGCGATATCCCGCTGCTGCTGCGGCATTTCCTCGACGAGGCGGCCCGCGAACTGGGGAAGGCTCCGCCCAGTTTTCCGCCCCAGCTGCCGGTGCTGCTCGGCACCTATGCCTTTCCCGGCAACGTCCGGGAGCTGCGGGGCATGGTCTTCGACGCGGTCAGCGTGCATACCTCCAAGGTTCTGTCGATGAGCACATTTCAGCGGGCCATGGGGCGGCAGGACGGGGCTGCCGAGCCTGTTGCCGCCCCCGCCCGGATCGGCAACCCCTTTGTCGGGGTGGATCCTTTGCCGTCGCTGGCCGAAGCGGTCAACCTCTTGATCGACGAGGCCATGGAGCGCTCCGCCGGCAACCAGACCATCGCCTCGCGCCTTGTCGGTATCTCCCAGCCCGCCCTGAGCAAACGTCTCAAGCAATCCCGCGACTAAAGCCGCAAGGGTCATAACCTCGGTTATAGCCATAACCCCGGTTATGACCGGCCGGCAGCCCCTGTTGCCGGGGCTTGCCGCATTTCGAGCCGATTTCCCATAACCCCGGTTATACCCCTTCGATATTTTTCGTTCTCCCTGCAATCCCCGCTTCCCCTGATATACTGGGCATCTGTGCCTGTTGTCTCGATTTGGTATACGGATTGCTCTTACAGGATTGCACCAAATCGGCGGAATCCAGTTGTCGCCATGCAAATAACAGGCTGGCGGCTATCGACAATCAACCACGAAGAAGGAGATCGAAATGAAAAGAACGGCAATCGGGGTGTTGACCCTGGCTCTGGCAGTGTTCGGCTTCGGTGAGGTTCTGGCCGCGCCCCAGTACGTGACCATGGGGACCGGTGGTGTCACTGGCGTTTATTATCCTACCGGCGGCGCCATCAGCAAGCTGGTCAACCAGAAACGCAACGAGTACAACCTGCGCATGACGGTCGAATCGACCGGCGGCTCGGTTTTTAACGTCAACGCCCTGATGAACGGCGACATCGAGATGGGCGTGGTTCAGTCCGACCTGCAATACCAGGCCTACAAGGGGCTCGGCGAGTGGGAAGGCAAGCCGCAGACCAAGCTGCGCGCCATGTTCGCTATCCATCCCGAGGCGGTGACCATCCTTTCGGCCGCGGACAAAAACATCAAGTCGGTGGCCGACATGAAAGGCAAGATCGTTAATATCGGCGCTCCCGGCACCGGTCAGAGGGTCAATGCCACCGATCTCTTCGCTACCGCCGGCATCGACATCGACAAGGATATCAAGGTCGAGGGGATCAAGCCGGCCGAGGCCGCCGGCATGCTGCAGGACGGCCGCATCGATGCCTACTTCTATACCGTCGGTCACCCTAACGGTTCGATCAAGGAAGCCGTTGCCGGCACCCGCAAGGTCGCCTTCGTTCCGGTCTCCGCCGAGCTGGTGCAGAAACTGGTCGCCGCCCAGCCCTACTACGCCCCGGCCGATATTCCGGTTGCCCAGTATCCCGGCGTGACCAATACCGAGAACGTTCCTACTTTCGGCGTCAAGGCCACCATCTGCACCTCGTCCGACGTTCCTGAGGACGTCGTCTACAAAATCACCAAAGAAGTCTTCGAAAATGTCGAGGAGCTGCGCAAGCTGCACCCGGCGCTCGAGGTGCTGACCCAGGAGAATATGCTGCAGGGTCTTTCCGCGCCGCTGCACCCCGGGGCTGCGAAGTACTTCAAGGAAGCCGGCCTGATCAAGGAGTAACTGCCGGTGTGGAACCTGACAGGGGCACGGCGGACCGTGCCCCTGTCGATTGTCTAGCGATGAATTGCCAAGAAGGATGACGCCATGAGCGAAGACGTCAAGGACAGGGATGAGGGGCTGGCCGAAGCCCAGCGGATTAAAGAAGAAGAGGAACTCGGGCTGCGCCGGGTCACCGGCTGGCCGGCTTACATCGTTCCAGTCATCGCCTTGTGCTGGTCGTTGTTCCAGCTCTCGCTGTCGAGCTGGCTGCTGCTCGATTCGACCATTATCCGTTCCATCCATCTGGCCTTTGCCCTGGCGATCGTTTTTCTTTCCTATCCGACCCTGCGGCGGGATGTTCGCATCCCCGGCCTGAGCTGGCTTGGGGAAAAGCACAAGATTCCTTTCGCCGATTATCTCATCGCCATTCTTGCGGTGGTGGCCGCGCTCTATATTGCCCTCGATTACGAGGGGATCGCCAACCGGGTTGGGCGGCCCAACACCCGTGACGTAGTGATCGGTGTTTTTCTCGTTTTCATCCTGCTCGACGCCGCCCGCCGGGTTATCGGTCCGGCACTGCCGGTGATTGCCGGGATTTTTACCGCCTACGCCTTTTTAGGGCCGTACATGCCGGACTTTCTGGCCTTCAAGGGAGTCAGCCTGTCCCGCTACGTGGGACAGATTTCGCTGACCACCGAGGGGATTTTCGGCATCCCCCTTGACGTGTCGGCGCGGATCGTCTTTCTCTTTGTCCTCTTCGGCGCCATGCTCGAGCGGGCCGGGGCGGGTAAGTTTTTTATCGACATGGCGATGAGCCTGCTCGGCCGCTACAAAGGCGGACCGGCCAAGGCGGCGGTTTTGGCCAGCGGCATGACCGGGATCGTCTCCGGGTCCTCCATCGCCAACGTCGTTACCACCGGCACCTTTACCATCCCGATGATGAAAAAGGTCGGCTACCCCGACTACAAGGCCGGCGCCATCGAGGTGGCGGTTTCGACCAACGGTCAGCTGATGCCGCCGGTCATGGGGGCGGCCGCCTTTATCATCGCCGAGTACGTCAACATCCCCTATCTCGAAGTTTGCAAGTCGGCAGCCATCCCGGCCTTCGCGTCGTACATGGCGCTCTTCTGGCTGGTCCACCTGGAGGCCGGCAAACTGGGAATGAAGGGTTTGCCCAAGGTTGATCTCCCCGCCTTCTGGTTCACCCTGAAAAACGGCTGGCACTATCTCTTCCCGATCCTGATGCTGCTCTACGAATTGATCATCCCGCGTCATTCCCCCGACCTGGCAGCCTTTCGTTCCATCCTGGTCCTGACCCTGATCATGCTCTTTCAGTACGCGGTGC
>NZ_JBFHGD010000061.1:0-15677 GCF_041583255.1 Trichloromonas sp.
AATGGGGAGCAGGATGGCCAGTACGATGAAGCCGACAGCGCCCCCCATAAGCAGGATCATCAGCGGTTCGAGCAGGGAAAGGAGTCCGGCGATGCGCAGCTCGGCCTGGTGTTCGTAGGCATCAGCCACCCGCAGCAGCATCGTTTCCAGTTCGCCGCTGCGTTCACCGACCGCCGCCATCTGGGCGACCATCGGTGGAAAGACGGCCGCCCGCTTCAGCGGCGCCGCCAGGCTTTCTCCTTCACGGACCGCGAGGGTGGTATCGTCGATGGCCTGCCGCAGGATCCGGTTGGTCAACAGGTTGGCGACGATGGACAGAGCCTTGAGCAGCGGCACGCCGCTCTGCAGCAGGGTGCCGAGGGTGCGGGTCAGGCGGGCCGTGGCCAGCAACAGGTTGAGTCGGCCGAACAGGGGCAGCCGCAAGGCCAGCCGGTCGAATTCAAGGCGCCCTTTTTCGCTGTTGGCGTAGCGCTGCAGGCCTATGGCCGCGGCGGCGATCAGGATCAGCAACAGCCACCACCAGTCGGTGAGGAAATCGCTGCCGGAGATCAGCAGACGGGTCGGCAATGGAAGGCTCTGCCCCATGTCTGTCAGCATGCGGGTAACTTTTGGAACGACGAAGGTGACAAGAAATATCAGCACGGCGGTGCCGATAACCGCCATCAGCAGCGGGTAGGCCAGGGCCGCCTGCAGTCGTGAGTGCAGCCGGGCTTGTTCCTCAAGAAAATCGGCCAGCTGTTCCAGTACCTGATCGAGGGTTCCGCTATGCTCGCCGACTTCAATCATGTTGACGAAGAGCGGCGAAAAGATGTGGGGATGGCGGGCCAGCGCCGTGTGCAGCGCCGTTCCCTGGAGGACCTCGCCGCGAACGCTGCCGAGAATGCGGGCCAGCGGTGATTGCTCAAGTTGGCCCGCGAGGGTTGCCAGGGCTTCGTCCAGCGGCAGGCCGGCCCCCAGCAGTGTGGCCAGCTGGCGGGTGGTGGCGGCAAAATCTGCCGGGGAGACGCGTCGGCTGAAGCCGTTGAAGAGCCGGGGGCGACGGCTGGCGCTGGCGGGCGGCGCGGTCGTCTCCTCGTCCAGCCGGGTGGTGAAGATACCTTGACCGCGCAGCTGTTGGGTCGCCGCTTTCTTGCCGGCGGCTTCGATGGTTCCGGAAACCTTTTTCCCCTGGGCATCGAGCCCGGCGTACTCGAACAACGGCACCCTTAGCCCTCTTCCTGGGTAACGCGCAGCACTTCTTCGATGGTCGTCTCGCCGCGCAGCGCCTTGGCAAGACCGGCATCACGCAGGGTCTGCATGCCGTTGCGAATCGCCGCATTTTTGATGCTGGCCGAATCCTTGTTCTGCAGCAGCAGGTCGCGGACCTGCTCGTCGACGGCCATCAACTCGTAAATGCCGGTGCGGCCGCGATAGCCGATGTCCATGCAGTGGGGACAACCGGCGCCGCGGTAGAAGTGGGCACCGGCCGGTACCGCGTTGGCCAGTCCCATCTCCTGCAGCATTTCGACACTCGGCTGGTAGGCTTCGCGACAGTCGGGGCAGATTCTGCGCACCAGGCGCTGGGCCAGGATGCCGACGATGGAAGAGGCGGCCAGAAACGGCTCGATCCCCATTTCCACCAGTCGGGTCAGGGCGCCGGCGGCGTCGTTGGTGTGCAGGGTGGAAAAGACCATGTGGCCGGTAAGGGCCGACTGCACGGCGATATCCGCCGTCTCGCCGTCGCGGATCTCGCCGACCATGATGACATCCGGATCCTGGCGCAGGATCGAACGCAGGCCGACGGCGAAGGTCAGGTTGATCTTCGGGTTGACCTGGATCTGGCCGACCCCGGTCAGCTGGTACTCGATCGGGTCCTCGACGGTGATGATGTTCTTTTCGTGGTTGTTGAGTCGGGTCAGCGCTGCGTAAAGGGTGGTGGTTTTGCCTGAACCGGTTGGTCCGGTGACCAGGAAGATGCCGTGGGGCTTGTGGATCATCCGGATCGCCTGGGCCAGCAGCTGCGGCTCAAGGCCCATGTCCTCGAGGTTGAGGACGCTGGAACTCTGCTCAAGCAGGCGCATGACCACCCGTTCGCCAAAGGCGGTGGGCAGGGTGGAGACGCGCACGTCGAGATCCTTGCCGGCGATGCGCACCCGGAAACGGCCGTCCTGGGGGAGACGCTTTTCGGCGATGTTGAGCCCGGCCATGATCTTGATGCGGGAGATGATGCTGGCCTGGGCCTGGTGTGGCGGGCGCAGCACCTCGTAGAGAATGCCGTCGATGCGGTAGCGGACGATGATTTCCGTCTCGAACGGTTCGATGTGGATATCGCTGGCCCGCTCCTTGTACCCTTGGGTGATCAGGCTGTTGACAAAGCGAATGATCGGCGCCTCGTCCGAGGTGTCGAGCAGGTCGGCCGGTTCCAGCCCCCGGCCGAGCTGGATGTCCCCTTTGCCTTCGATTTCGTCCACCACTTCCCGGGCTTTTTCGGCCTGTCGCTCGTAGCTGCGGTTGATGGCACGAAGGATTTCTGCTGCCGGGGCGACCGTGATTTCGATCCAGTCGCCGGTCAGCACCGTCAGGTCGTTAAGGGGGCGGCTGTCGAGGGGGTCGGCCATGGCCAGCTGCAGGCGCCCGTTGGCCCGGCCCATGGGGAAAATACGGTACTCCTTGGCGAAACCGATGGGCACCAGGGAGAGGAGCTCTGCCGGCACCTCGGCAGGCAGGGTCTGCAGGCAGAGCAGCCCCTGCTGGGTCGCCAGCGCCTCGGCCAGTTGCGCCTCGGTGATCTCCTTGGCGGCGAGCAGGCTCTCGCCAATCCGCTTGCCCGTTTTGCCACAGGAACGCAGCGCCGCTTCGATGGTCTCCGGCGCGATCTTGTGCTCATCCCTGAGAATTTCTCCCAGGAGTTTCCAGCTGTTCATCGCTCCTCAGTTCCCGGCTTCCGCAACCGGAGCCGGTTTCAGGTTCTCGACCACCGTATCCGAAGCCACGTCGCCGACGCGGGAGAGATCCATTTTCATCGAGGCTTCGCTGGTCACCTTTTCAAGATCGTCGGCATTGCGAATAATTTTGGGGGTGATGAAGACCAGCAGGTTGGTCTTTTCTTCAGACCTGCTCGTTTTCTTGAATAGCCAGCCAAGTAGCGGAATATCGCCAAGCAGCGGGACTTTGGAGACGGACTCCTTCAGGTTGTTGCGGATCAGTCCGCCGAGGACCACGGTCTTGCCGTTTTCGGCGATGACCGAATTGCGCAGCAGTCGTTTGGTCAGCGTTGGCCCGACTTGATCGACGCTGCCAACTGATTGGGACGACTTGCTGTCTACTAGATCCGTGATTTCCTGATAGACCTGCAGCCGCACCTGTTCCCCCTCGGTGATCTGCGGGGTGAAGCGCAGGGTCAGGGCGACGTCCTTGCGTTCGACGGAAACGCTCTGGGCCAGTCCGGCGCCGCCGCTGTCGGTGAGGCGGTTGGTGATCATCGGCACGTTGGAGCCGACGATGATCTCGGCCTCCTCGTTGTCCGAGGTAAGCAGGCGCGGGGCCGAGAGGATGTTGACATCGGAGTCGGTCTTGGAGAGGTCGATCAGGGCCGACAGCGCCGGTACGGTGATGGTCTCATTTTTATCCAGTGGATTGGTGACGGTGATCGGGTTGAACAGGCCGCCCATCATGATGCCGTCGACGGCGGCGCTCAGCACGCTCGGCAAGCCATTGTCGTCAAGCAACAGCGGTGTTGCTGCAGAGGTGCCTGTGCTGAAATAAGTGGCGCTGTTGCTGCCGATGTTGACTGCTCCCTGCAGCGACATGCCGAGTTTCTTGGTGGCATCCATGGAAATTTCCATGATCAGCGCTTCGACGTAGACCTGCTTGCGCTTGATGTCGAGCTGGCCGATGATCCCCTGGATGATGTCGAAGTCGGCCGGCGTGGCGTTGATGATCAGTGAATTGGTCGGCTTGTCGGCAATGATGCTGACCGGGCCGCTGGTGGAGGCTTCGGTGGCCCTGGCCTGGCCCGGAACCGCTGCGGTCGGGCTGGTCTGGGTCTTGTTCAGGATGTCGTTGAGGGTTTGCGCCAGCAGCAGGGCATCGGCGTTTTCCAGGTAGTACACGTTGATATGGGAGCGCTGCTGCGAAGGCTTCTGGTCGAGCTTCTGGATCAGGGTTCTGATGGTGTCCATATCCTCACTGGAGGCCATGACCACCAGCGTATTGGTGTGAGGATAGGGGATCACCTTGCTCAATTCTGTGCCAGCAGGTTGGGCGTTGCGGCCGCGGGCCCTCGGTGAGCTGGCGGCCCCCACGGACAATACCTGGGTGCAGACTTTGGCGACTTCATCGGCTGCGGCGTGCTGCAGGACTATGATTTCCAGCTGTTCGGGGGCGCTGGCGACATCGAGTTCCCTGATAATGCCGATGAGGCGCTCGATGTTGGCGGCAGTGTCGGTGATCAGCAGGGTGTTCGCCGGGGCGAAGGCGGCAATGTAGCTGGTCTTCGGTACCAGCGGCGGCAGCACGGTGCTGGCCAGCAGGGTGGCGTCGGCATTCTGCAGGGGAATCAGGCGGGTTGTGAACTGTTCTCCGCTGACCCGACTGCCCGCCGACGGCAGGGTGCTTTCCTTGGCATCCCTGGTCAAGATGATTTTATTGATTTTTCCGGAAGGGACGACGGTGAAGCCCTTGACGTTGAGGACGGTGAGGAAGAGGTTGTAGGCCTCGCCGCGGGTCAGTTCGACAGGGGAGGAAATGGTCACGTTCCCTTTGACCGATTCATCGTAGACAAAGTTTTTTCCGGTCAGTTCGCTGATGGTCTGGATCAGTGCCGGCAATTCGATGTTTTTGAAATCGAGGCTGAGTTTTTCTTCGTGGGATTGCGCAAGCAGGCTCACGGGAGCAGCCCACAGCAGAACCGCCATAAATAGAACAAGATACGCACCTTTGTGGAATGTCACCTGAAAATACTCCTCATAAGTGAAAATGCCGCACACGGCAAGGCTGTTCAGAATTGAATGGAACCTGCGATTCAGTTAACTTCGTATTCGAAAAGGGTCGGTTGGCCCTGCCGTTCGAGGCTGATCGACAGCGAGCGGGCTTCCCTGAGTTGCTGGAAAACCTGCAGGGCCTTTTCCGGACTGTTCAAAGGCATGCCGTTGACCTGCAGTACCACGTCCCCTTTTTGTAAACCCATCCGGGCCAGCAGTGAGCCGGGGCGGACCATGACTATAGCAAAGCCGTCGGTAGCGCCGTTCACCAGGCGCGGTTCCATGCGGGCTGATTTGAGTACCTCACCAAGGTTGGCTCGGGCTTCGTCAACGACGCGTGTATCTATCAGCCAGCGGTTCCGTTCCAACGGCCTGATCCCGTCTCCACTGGCGTTGACCGGTGACGCAGGTTTCTGGCGGGGGGAGTCGTTTGGATAAAGGGGGAGGATGGCGATGCTGCCGTCATCGTATTCGATGCTGACGACGTTGCGTGAGACCTCGATCAAGCGGCCGCCACCGGGAATTGCATCGTCGAGGCGGTAGGCTTTCAGGGTTTTGTCCGCTTCGATCAGAGCCAGCGAGTCATCTTCGCCGCCGGTAACAGTGCCAACCAGTTTGAGGTCTGCCCGGCGCGGAGCGACTGTTCTGGTCTCACGGGTGTTTTCCGCGGCATGGCCGACCGGCAGGCCGGGTGCGGTTGAGTCAAAGATGTTACGCTGGGAGATGATGGCATAATCGGCCAGCGATTTTTTGCCGACAGGGGCGACGAGTTCGCCTGTCGATCTGGTTTTTGGCAGGGCATCGCCAAGGCCAAGACCCAGGATGGTTGCGGTCAGGCAGCCGAGGGCCACCCCGGTAAAAGTAATCAGCAGCAGCCATGTCGCCTGAACGTATCTTTGTAAAAAAAACAGCATGTTCCATCCGGAGATAATGTTGTAAAACGCACCCATGATACGGTGGGCAGGTGCAAAAAACAAGGGAAAAGGGAACTGTTTTAATCAGACGGAGGCGGCTGTGTCCGAATTTTGACAGGGGTCTTGATCCCTGAAATGTGGGCAAAATCGCCGGGCTTGCCCCGGCTGCCGCCAAGGGTTGATCTTCTTGCGTGTCGAAGCAATATGGATGCCATGTCTGGCACTTGATCGGCTTAAAAAAGGGCGGATGCCGGTGGCGCTTGTCGAAACTTTCGCGCGAGCCGATTGTCGTTTTTTCAGTTCCAGTCGCTCAGGATGAAGCCGATGCCGATCCGGTTGGCGTGTTGGTCATAGTCGAGCAGGTTCTCGCCGTAGCCGTTGAAATACTGGATGTACAGGCCGACTTTCTCCATGACCGGAAAGCTCCAGTCCAGCAGCAGGGCGCCGCGGTTGTCGCCGCTGCGCAGGTTGTTGCGCAGCATCAGCCCCAACCGGTGATCGTGCCAGCGGTAATAGGTCTGAATCTCGCCGTAGCCGAGATAGGCGTCGATATCGCGGTTGTCGTCTTCGGCGCGGCTTTCGGGGATGCGGTACCAGCTTTTCAAGATCAGCGTGAAGGGGCCCTTTTCAAGGCCGAGGTTGGCGACCAGGCGATTCCAGCTGCGCGACAGCGGTTCCGAGCGCCCGTTGGACTGGTGGTTGAAACCGGTGTTGAAGGTGCGCACGTCCATCCCCAGCAGCTTCATCTTCGGGCGGAAGTTGAGCAGCAGCTCCGGTTCGTAGTTGGTCTCGCGAAACGGCGCCGACTCGTCGAAGTTGTAGAGCTGCCAGTACGACTGCTGGGTGTAGGCGAACCAGAGGTCCATCTTATGGCCCAGTACATCCTGCCAGAGCTTGCTCTTGAAGCTGATCTGGTATTTGACCTCGTGGTTGTCGACCTCCCTGACCGGGTACTCGGCGCCGTCGGAGGGCTGGTCCTGGCTGCCGTTGTAGGTCAGCGGCATGATGTAGTTGTCCCGGTGGGGGATCAGGGTGAAGCGGCCGCGAATCCCCGATTCGTCGAGGTCCCAGCGTTTTGCCAGGTAGGAGTCCTCGTCGGCGGGCTCCGCCGGGCAGGCCGCGGCCGGTTCGGCCGGCGCCAGTTCCGGCACCGCCGGCATCTGGCGGGCAAGGCTGTCGTAGCAGTCCAGCCGTTCGCTGTCAATCTCGATCTGGGCGCAGTCGAGCAGGCCGCCGGCGATATCGCCCAGAACCGGTGATGAAAAAGAGAGCAGGGCGAGCATCGGCAGCAGCCACCGGTGCAGGCGGCGGAAAGCGGACTGGTTCAAGGGGAATCCTTTGCGTTATTGGTTGACGATAGCAGTTTGAAATACCGAATAATTCTAGCATTGAAATCCGAAGAAAAAAGTTTCAAATGAGACTGTCCGACTTTGCTTGGACAAAATAGCTATGCGCAGCGGGTGCCGATTGACTTTTGCCCCGGGCGGCGTTGTAATGGCGGCGCTGCAGGTTGAGTTGCCGGCAAGGCAAGCGTGAGGCCGCTTTTTTTTGTCTTTTAATGGTGGGATATAGCATGAGGAATAATAGGCCAGCGAGGGAAAGCCGGCCGCCGCTGCCGGGGGGCTTGCGGGAGATGCTGGCCATCGCCCTGCCGATGGTGGTTTCCCACGCCAGCGAAACGGCGATGATCTTCGTCGACCGGCTGTTTTTGTCGCGGTTGGGGACGGTTCCGATGAGCGCCTCCATGGCCGGCGGCCTGGCCAGTTTCATGATGATGACCTTTTTTATCGGCCTGATCGGCTACGCCACGGCGCTGGTCGCCCAGTATCTCGGCGCCGGACGCAAGGAAATCTGTGCCCGGGTGGTGACCCAGACCCTTTTTGTCGCCCTGCTGGCCTATCCGCTGATCCTTTCCGGCCGGCCCCTGGTCCACCGGCTCTTTGCCGTTAGCGGAATCGCCCCTGCGCAACTGATCCAGCAGCAGGCCTATTTCGATATCCTGCTCTACGGGGCCGTGCTGGTGCTGCTGCGCACCTGTCTTTCCAGCTTTTTCTCCGGCATCGGCCGCACCCGGGTGGTCATGCTCTCGGCCCTGGTCGCCATGCTGGTCAACATCGCTGCCAACTACGTGCTGATTTTCGGCCGCTTCGGCCTTCCCGCCCTCGGTATCCGCGGCGCCGCCATCGGCACCCTGCTCGGCAGTTTCTGCGCCCTGCTGGTGCTGCTGGCCGCCTACCTGGGGCGAGGCACCCGGCGGGAATTCGAGGTGGTGTCGGCGCTGCGCTTCGATGGCGCGGTGATGAAAAAACTGCTGCGGTTCGGCTCTCCGGCCGGGGTGGAGATGTTTCTGAACCTGCTCGCCTTTACCCTGATGATCCTGCTGTTTCATTCCCATGGGCCGGCCACGGCCACGGCCGTCACCATCGTTTTTAACTGGGATATGGTTTCCTTCGTGCCGCTGATCGGCATCCAGATCGGCGTGGTCAGCCTGGTCGGGCGCTACCTCGGGGCCGGCCGTCCTGAGGTGGCCGAACGGGCGGCCCGTTCGGGACTGAAGATGGGCTGGGCGTATTCCTCGGTCATCCTGATTCTGTTCGTGTTTTTGCCTGGGCCGCTGGTGACCATCTTCGCCCCCGCTGCTCCCGATGCGGTCTATGCCCAGGCGGCTCCGCTGGCCACCGTCATGCTGCGCCTGGCCGCCTTCTACGTGCTGGCCGATGCGGTGATGCTGGTCTGCAGCGGCGTGCTGCGCGGCGCCGGAGACACTTTCTGGGCCATGTGCATCTCGGTCGCCATGCACTGGCTGCTGCTGCCGGTTCTGTACCTGGCGCTGAAGGTGCTGCGACTGCCGCCCCAGACCGCCTGGCTGGTGCAGATTTTCCTGTTTCTGGCCTTCAGTGTCATCTTCTACCTGCGCTACCGCAGTGGTCGCTGGAAGTTTCTGCAGGTGGTCGGCGAGGGCTGATGCGGGCAGGAATCTTTCCGGCACAGGGAGCAAGGCCGCGGAACTCTGGTAAACTTGGTTGCGGATAGCCGATTGTTCATGTCTGCAGATGCCATTGTGTGGGACCGTTGCTGCCAGGGAGAGATGCCATGAAACTGCTGCGACTGCTGTTGTTGATTCTGTTGTTGACGGGTTTGCTGGCTTGTGCGCAGAAGCCGGTGGTTGAGCGATCGTACGACTGGAAGGCCGACTTTTCGAGCTATCGCAGCTGGTTCTGGGTCGACGGCAAGCCGGCCCTGGTCGATGCCCTGGTCGGCGATGATCGAACCGACCAGTTGATCCGCCGGGCGGTGGCCGAGGAACTCGATTTGAAAGGAATGCAGGCCAGGGCCGATGAGCCGGATCTGCTGGTGAAATACACCACCCGGTTCCAGGACGCCGTAGCGGCGACCCCGGGAGCCCTGGGCTACAGCTACCAATGGCGCTGGACCGGGGAGGCGCAGGGGCGCGGCCAGCAGCAATCGTACAGCAAGGGGACGCTGATCATCGACTTGATCGACCGCAAAACCGGCATTTTGGTCTGGCAGGGCCGGGGCAGCGGCGCCATCACCGACGAGCGGGACGCCCAGGGCAAGATCCGCACGGCGGTCAGGGATATCCTGGCCCAGTATCCCCCCACTCGCTGAGCCATTCGTTCCACTAAATAAATAAGCGCCCCGGATCTTGTGGATCCGGGGCGCTTTTGTTTTGTCGTGGGGATTGCTGAACAATTATTTTTTGCTGTCGGGGGCTTTTTCACGATTGATCTTTTCAAACAACGCGATCTGCTCGGCCATCGACAGCTTCTTTTTGCAGCCGGTCTTCAGGCACATGCGGCAACGATCGTCGCTGCACCACTGGCACATCTTGCAGTCGGGGCAGGGATGTTTTTTCTCCATATGGCCTCCTATTGTTTTCATTGTACGCCGGAGGCGGTTGTCAGGCAATAACAGTCGTGGTGAGCCGCAGGTGGTTACGGCGGTTGTAAAGATACCAGGCTTCACAGAGTTCGGTGGCCATGAGCAGAAAGACGGCGACGGCCACACCGGGAATGGGCAGGGGGAAGAGCAGCAGGAAGCTCCAGCAGGCGCCGAGGAACAGAACTTTGTAGATGACCGAGCGGCCGAGTTCTGAGGTGCGGTTTTCGCTGGTGAACCAGCCGCGCAGCAGGCTGGAGGCGCCGTACAGGTAGCAATAGAGGGCGCAGGCCGCCAGCGGCAGGGCGATATAGGCGCGGGTTGCGGCATCCAGCCCCATCAGGCGGCCGAGGATCGGCTCCTGCAGCGGATAGGCGATGAGCACGGTGAGGATGGCGAGACCGCTGCCGACCCAGCGGAAGAAGCGTACCAAAACCCGGTAGTCGGCCTCGTTCTTGACCAGGGTCTGGTAGGCCTGCAGCAGGTTGCGCATGGGGCCGCCGAGCAGAAAGATGAAGCCGCGGATGACCCCGAAGGAGGCCAGCGCCAGGGGGCCGTCGGGGAGTCGGCTGATGATGGCGTTGATGAGCAGCGGCACGCACTGCTGCAGGCAGGAAGCGTAGGCCAGCGGGAAGGCGAAGCGCAGAATGTCCACTGCGCCCCGTTCGTCGGCGCTCCCCGTGTGTCGGACGCGGCAGCGCCAGGCAAAGACGCCCATCAGCGTCGTTTCGACGGCGATGCAGGCGAGCAGGGCGAAGGCGCCGAGCCCCACCCCCGAGAACCATGGGCGCCCCGTGACGAGGAAGAAGAGGAGGGCGCCGATCCGTATGGCGGTGGAGAGCGAGACCAGGCCGGTGCGCCGGGCGCGGATCACCAGCCCCTGAAAGAGACCCCGGAAACCGGTGAAGAAGGGGAGCAGGACGAGGATGCCGATGACCTCCCTCACCCCTTCGGCGATCTCCCCCTGCACCCCGAGCACCTTGTCGAGGATGAACAGTCCGACGGGGGTGTAGGCGATCAGGGCAAGCATGACCGAGACGTAGCTGGCGATCAGGAGGACGAAAAGGATCATCCCTTTGAGGGAATATCGGCCGCGGACGGTGGCGATGGTGATGGTGTGGTTCTGGTAGGAGGGGGAGGCCAGAAAGAGGTGGACCACCATCGCCACGGAGAAGGCGGCCAGCGCGGTAACGTAATCCTCCAGGCGCGCCAAGGCCCCGTTTATGATCGAGTGGGAGACGCTCATCAGCTGCACGTTGAGCAGCAGGGGGAAGAAGAAGAGGGAGGTCTCCCGCAGGGTCAGGGGGATGCGGGTCACGGCATGCTCCCCCGGATCAGGGCGAGAAGCCCCTCGGGGGAGTCTGCGACATGGTCGCAGGGAGCGTCGTCGCGGCGGCCTATCCCCCAGGTGCAGAAACAGGTGGCGACCCCGGCGGAGCGTCCGGAGAGCAGGTCGGTGTGATGGTCCCCGATCATCAGCGCCCCGGTCGCACCGGTACCCATGGCTGAAAGGGCGTGGAGCACAGGTGCCGGGTCGGGTTTCTTGGCGGCGCAGCACTCGGGACCGACCACGATTTCGAAGCGTTCGGAGATTCCCAGTCCCTCGATCAGTTCGATCGCCAGGGGGAGGGGCTTGTTGGTGACCACGGCCATGCGGCACCCCTTGCAGGCATCGAGGAGATGCTCGATCCCAGGGTAGAGGGCGCTGCTGTCGAGCATGTGCCGGCGGTAGAGCAGGAGAAAACGCTCCAGAAGTTCCGGCTGGTGATGTGGGTCGGGGAGTACGCGGCGCACCAGCGCCGTGGCGCCGTCGCCGACGGCGGCGCGGACCGCCCCGAGGTCGAGGGGGGGGAGCCCAAGCTCCCCCCGTAAGGCGTTGGCGGCGGTGGCAAGGTCACCGACCGAGTCGACCAGGGTGCCGTCGAGGTCGAACAGCAGTGTTTCAAATCGCATGGCGGGACAATCAGCCGAAAAGGGAGGCCAGCCAGGTGAAAAGTCCGGTCTCCTTCATCTTGAAATAGAGAACGGTTGCAACCGCCAGGGGTGAGACGTAGCGGATGAGAAAGTGCCAGGCGGGATAGACCCAGCCGGTCCCGCCGGCGATCAGCTCTTCCTTCTCCTCGCTTCCGCTCCAGAACCACCCGACGTAGATGGCGATGAGCAGGCCGCTGATCGGCAGCAGATAGTTGGAGGCGATCATGTCGGCGGAGTCGAAGAAGGTCAGATCCCCGATGGGTGTCCACCCGGAGAGGGCGTTGTACGAGAGGGCGGTAGGGATGCCGACGACAAAGGCGAGCCCAGCCAGGAAGGTGGTTGCGCGCTTGCGGCTCCACCCCTTTTCATCGATGAGGAAGGCGACCTGCGATTCGAGCAGGGAGATGTTGCTTGTGAGCGCCGCGAAGGAGAGCAGCAGGAAGAAGATGATCGCCAGAACGTAACCGCCAGGGAGCTGGGAGAAGACCACCGGGATGGTCTTGAAGACCAGGCCGGGGCCGGCGGCGGGCTCCATGCCGACGGAGAAGACGACCGAGAAGATCGCCAGCCCCGCCATCAGGGCGATGAGGGTGTCGAGAAAGACAACCCGGACGCTCGCACCGAGCAGATCCTCCTTGGGATCGAGGTAGGAGCCGTAGGTGATCATCGCCGCCATCCCGAGGGAGAGGGTGAAGAAGGCGTGGCCGAGGGCTTCAAGCACGGAACCGGCGGTGAGTTTGGAGAAGTCGGGGCTGAACATGAAAGAGATCCCGTCCCATGCCCCCTTGCTGAGCATCCCGTTCATGAAGAGAAGAAAGAGCAGGCAGAAGAGGATCGGCATCAGGATCTTGCTCCAGCGCTCGATCCCTTTCTGGACCCCGCCGATGACGATCCCCAGGCACAGGGCCACGAAGATAAAGTGCCAGATCAGCTGCCGGGTGCCGTCGCCGACAAGGCTCCCGAACATCCCCTCGATCGCCTCGGCCGGTTGCCCGGTGAAGCTCCCCGTGACGGCTCGAAAGACGTAGTCGAGGGTCCAGCCGGCGACCACCGAATAGTAGGAGCAGATGATGAAGGCCGCCCCGACGCTTATCCAGCCGGCCGAGGGCCAGAAGGAGCGTTTCCCGGCGAGGTGGTAGAAGGCCCCCACAGCGTCCCGCTGGGTGTGACGGCCGATCATCAGTTCGGCCATCATGATCGGCAGGCCGACCACGGCGATACAGACAAGGTAGACCAGGACGAAGGCGCCCCCGCCGTTCTCCCCCGCGATGTAGGGGAACTTCCAGATGTTGCCGAGGCCGACGGCGCTGCCGGCGGCGGCCAGAATGAAGCCCAGACGGCTGGCCCACTGGGCCCTGGGCTGTGTTCCGTTTGCCATGCTATTTTTTCTCCCGTTCTCCAAAGATGGCGGAGCCGACCCTGACGAGGGTGGCCCCTTCCTCGATGGCCACTTCGAAATCGTGGCTCATACCCATGGATAGTTCTCTCATCTCGACCCCTGGGAGTGCCAGGGTTTCGATCTCTTCAGCCAGTTCGCGAAGCCTCCTGAAGTAGGGGCGTACCTGTTCCGGGTCTTCTTCGTAGGGGGGGAGGGTCATCAGCCCGCGCACCCGCAGGTTGGGCAGGGTGCTGACCTCCCGGGCGAGGCGGAAAAGTTCCTCGTCGGAGGAGGTACCCGACTTGCTGGTCTCCCCGCCGATGTTGGCCTGCAGCAGGATGTCCAGCGGTTCCCCGAGAATCCCCCACTGCCGGTCGATCTCCTGTGCAAGCGAGAGGCGGTCGACCGAGTGGATCATGGAGACCCTTCCCCGCAAGTACTTGACCTTGTTCCCCTGGAGGCCCCCGATGAAATGCCACGTGACCGCAGAGCGCACCTCTTCCTGCTTGGCGGTGAACTCCTGGACATAGCTTTCGCCGAAAAGAGTCTGCCCTGCCGCGGCGGCGGCTTCGATCATTTCGGCCGGCTTGGTTTTGGAGACCGCCACCAGGGCGACCTCTTCCGCCCTGCGGTCGCTGCGGGCGCAGGCCGCAGCCATCCTCTTCCGGATCTCTTCGATATTCTGCTCGATACCCATTATACCTTTTCCTGCCGGGAAAAGAGGCGTACTGCCCCGATCCGTTCGAGAACCTCCACCACTTCGCACAGTGGGAGGCCCACCACATTGGTATAGCTCCCTTCGATGCCGAGGACCATGAAGGCCCCGATCCCCTGAATGGCGTAGGATCCCGCCTTGTCGAAGGGTTCGCCGGTGTCAATGTACCCAGCGATCTCCTGCTCTGTCAACTCTTTGAACCGAACCTTCGTCGAGACGACCCCCGCGACGGTCGTGCCGTTTTGGCGGTCGAAAACCGCGTAGCCCGACAGGACCCGGTGGCTGCGTCCAGAGAGGCTGCGGAGCATCGCCGCGGCGTCTTCGGGGTCTTTCGGTTTGCCGAGGATGGTTGCGTCGCGCAGTACGATGGTGTCGCTGCCGAGGTACCAGCGGGAGTTTCCGTGGCGGCCGGCGACCTCATTCGCTTTCTCTTTGCTCAGTCGTACGACGTGTTCCTCCGGGGTTTCTCCGGGGAGTACGCATTCATCGGCCATGCTGGGGAGGACGTCGAACTCGATTCCCACCGAGGAGAGAAGGTCGCGGCGGCGGGGCGAGGCGGAGGCGAGAACGAGATTTTTTTCAGGGGGGGCGAGGGGCATTAAGGGGTCCGGTCCTTTCACAACATGAATTGGGCGCATCATCGGTGTGGCGCGCCCGGACCATCTATAACCCGTTTACTCTTTCAGGGCAAGGGGGGTCAGATGAATGCGACCTTTTGGGGGGTCCCCTGTTCGAAGATTACCACCTGGTTGCGTCCCTGATTTTTGGCACGGTAGAGTGCGATGTCGGCGGTGTGGATGAGGGTGGCGGCGGTGCGCCCGGTGGCGGGGAAAGAGGCGATGCCGATGCTGGCGGTGAGTTTTCCGTTCGGAAGTTTCTCCTCGCCGCTGAAAGGCTCCTGGGCGATGGCCCGACGGATGCGCTCTGCGGCGGCCCAGGCCTCCTTGGTGCTTGTTCCGGGGAGGATGATGAAGAACTCCTCCCCGCCGTAACGGGTGACCACGTCCATCTCTCGGGCCATGGTGCGCAGCAGGGTGGCGACCTGGCGCAGGGCATGGTCCCCCGCGATGTGGCCGCAGGAATCGTTGTAGTTCTTGAAGTGGTCGAGGTCGATGAGCATGACGGTGAAGGAGAGATTCTGCCGCCCGCTGCGGCTGAGTTCCTCTTCGAGGCGTCGTTCGAGGAAGCGGCGGTTGTAAAGGCCCGTGAGAGGGTCTGTGATGGCGAGTTTTTCGAGTTTGCGTGCCTGCTCCAGCGAAGTGATGCGGTCGAACATCAGGGACGCCTGGGTGGTGAGCGAGGTGACCAGGTTGATCTCGCTCTCGTTGAAGCAGCAGCTGTTGATCTTGTCGGTCAGGTTGAGCACGCCGATCGTCTGTTCCTTGATCTTCAGCGGAACGCTGATGAAGGACTTGGTCCGAAAGCGCGGCCGGTTGTGAATGGCGGTCCGCTGGTCTTTCTCGATATCCGTCACCAGCAGGGGGAATCCCGTCTTGGCGACCCGGCCGGCAATTCCGCTCCCCAGGGGAACGCGTATGCTGTGGGCCAGCGGCTCCTGCATGCCCAGGGCGTACTGGATGCGCAGGTTCTCTCCGCTGTCATCGAGAAGCATTAGCGAAGCGCAGGACGCTTCCAGCAGGTCGGCGGCCATCTCCACCAGGTTCCGATAAAGCAGGGTACGATCATCGAGGACCGAGAGGGCTCCGATCATCGAAACCAGGCGCTGGGCAAAGAGGTGCTCTCTGCGATGTTCCTCGGCCCGGTCGATCTCCACCGATTTGGCTGCGAAGCGGGTGCAGAGCATTTCGAGCAGCATCAGTTCGCGCGGGTGGAGG
>NZ_JBFHGD010000062.1:0-15291 GCF_041583255.1 Trichloromonas sp.
CCCAGATCAGGCAGGCCATCCAACGCAGCAACAACGATGTCGGCGGGCGCCTGGTGGAGATGGCCGAGACCGAATTCATGGTCCGCGGGCTGGGCTATATCCGCTCGGTCGAAGACCTCAAGCAGGTGGTGGTCGGCACCGACAGCCGCGGCACGCCGATTCTGCTGCGCGACCTGGCCGAGGTCAAGGTCGGCCCCGAGCTGCGGCGCGGGCTGGCCGAGCTGGACGGCAAGGGCGAGGCAGTGGGCGGCATCATCGTCATGCGCTTCGGCGAAAACGCCCTGAAAACCATCGACAACGTCAAGCGCAAGCTTGAAGAATTGAAGGCGGGGCTTCCCGAAGGGGTCGAGATCGTCCCCGTGTACGATCGTTCCGGCCTGATTCTGCGGGCCACCTCCAACCTGTAGGAAAAACTGCTGGAAGAGAGCATCGTCGTCGCCCTGGTGATCATCCTCTTCCTCTTTCATCTGCCGAGCGCGGCGGTGGTTGTTCTCGCCCTGCCGGTGGCGATCCTGATGTCCTTCACCATCATGTATGCCCAAGGGATCAACGTCAACATCATGAGCCTTGGGGGGATCGCCATCGCTATTGGCACCATGGTCGACTCGGCCATCATCATGGCGGAGAACGCCCACAAACATCTGGAAAACTACACGGGCGATCGACCGCGATCCGAGATCATCGCCAAGGCGGCCAAGGAGGTCGGCCCCACCATCTTCTTTGCCCTGCTGGTGATTACTGTCTCCTTCGCCCCGGTCTTCACCCTGCAGGAGCAGGCCGGTCGCATGTTCAAGCCCCTGGCCTTCACCAAAACCTACGCCATGGCGGCCGCGGCGATCCTTTCGATCACCCTGGTGCCGGTTCTGATGACCTGGTTCATCCGCGGTAAGATCCACTCGGAAGAGCGCAATCCCATCAACCGGCTGCTGATCCGGATCTACCATCCCGCCGTCGATCTGGTTCTGCGTTGGCGCAAGACCACGCTGGTGGTGGCGCTGCTGCTGGTCGTCTCCGCCGGCTATCCCCTCGCCAAGATGGGGACTGAGTTCATGCCGCCGCTCTACGAGGGGGATCTGCTCTACATGCCGACGACCCTGCCGGGGCTGTCGGTGACCAAGGCCAAGGAGGTGCTGCAGCAGACCGACCGGATCATCCGGCAGTTTCCCGAGGTGCATCACGTCTTCGGTAAAATCGGGCGCGCCGAAACCGCCACCGACCCGGCTCCGATGATGATGCTCGAGACGACCATCATGCTCAAGCCGGAGGAGGAGTGGCGCAAGGTTCCCACGCAGCGCTTCTTTAGCGACTGGCCCGAATGGAGCGATCTGCTCAAGGCGCCTTTGCGGCTGGTGTGGCCTGAGCAGGTGAAGATCTCCGTCGATCAGTTGACCGATGAGCTCAACGCCGCCATCCAGTTCCCCGGATTGACTAACGCTTGGACCATGCCGATCAAGACCCGCATCGACATGCTCTCCACCGGCATCAAGACCCCGGTCGGCATCAAGATCATGGGGCCCGACCTGGAGGTCCTGGGGCGGCTTGGCCAGGAGATCGAGCGGTTGATGCATCCCCTGCCGGGGACCCTGTCGGCCATTGCTGAGCGCTCGGTCGGCGGCTTTTTTCTCGACCTGGAGATCAATCGCCTTGCCGCGGCCCGTTACGGCATCCAGGTGGGCGACATTCAATCGGTCATCCAGGCGGCCTTAGGCGGCATGACGGTTACGGAAACGATCGAGGGGTTGGAGCGCTACCCGGTGAGCCTGCGCTATGACCGCGATTTCCGCAGCGACCTGCCGGCTCTCAAAAGGGTGCTTGTGCCGTCTTCGTCAGGCGCCCAGATTCCACTGGAGCAGCTGGTCTCCTTCACGTTTCGCAACGACCCGGACAGCATCAAGAGCGAGAACGCCCGCCGCACCGCCTGGGTCTATGTCGACATCAAGGGGATCGATGTCGGCACCTACGTCAAGAATGCGCAGAAGGCCGTGGCCGAGCACATTGAGTTGCCGGTGGGGTACAACATCGTCTGGAGCGGGCAGTACGAGTACATCGAATCGACCCGCGCACGGCTGATGGTGATCATCCCCCTGACCCTGGTGATCATCTTCGTGATCATCTATTTAAGTACCCGCTCGGCGGTCAAGACGGCCATCGTCTTCCTCGCCGTCCCCTTCTCGCTGGTCGGGGCCTTCTGGCTGCTCTACCTGCTCGACTACAACATGTCGATCGGGGTCTGGGTCGGACTCATTGCCCTGGCCGGCCTCGATGCCGAGACCGGCGTCGTCATGCTCCTGTATCTCGACATCGCTCACAAGAACTGGGCGGATAAAGGGCGCATGCTCACCCGGGGCGACCTGGCCCAGGCCGTACACCATGGCGCGGTAAAGCGCATCCGGCCCAAGGTCATGACCGTCATCACCATTATCGTCGGCCTCTTCCCCATCATGTGGAGTACCGGCGCCGGGGCCGACGTGATGAAACGGATCGCCGCGCCGATGGTCGGCGGATCGGTCACCTCGCTGGCGTTGGAACTGCTGGTCTACCCTGTAATCTTCTACCTTTGGCGAGGCCGCAAGCTCGATGATTCACTGGAGCCGACCGGGCATGACATAATTCACGAATCGTAATATAATGACAGACGTACAACCCAGGCGGGCGCAATGCCCGAATTACCAACCAAGGAGAACATCATGAAGAATCGGCTTATCGTTACGCTGGCAACCGTTTTGACCCTTTCCCTGCCCTTAGGGGCGATTGCCATGGACCACAAGGCGCATGATCACGGCAGCCATGCCGGCATGGAACACAAGAGCATGGAGGGAATGGAACATGACCAGATGAAGCATGGCGGCATGGCCATGTCAGGGAACATGATCATGCTGGGCGAGCAGGAAGTGGAAGGCGTCGAGGCGATGGTCCACCTCAAGGACGTCAAGGAAAATATGGCGAAAATGGGAATGCCGCAGACTCATCACTTCATGGTGATGTTCGTCGACACTAACACTGGCGAGTCAGTAGAGCAGGGGATTGCCGCGGTCAAGATCGTAGATCCTGCCGGTGCTGAGAGCGAAGCTGTCGGCCTGATGGGGATGCAGGGACATTTCGGTGCCGATGTTGCCCTGAGCGCGCCGGGTGAATATGTTTTCAAGCTCGGCACGAAACTGGCCGACGGCAAGAAGCGTCAATACGAGTTTAAATACATTCAGAATTAATCATTCAAGCACAGAAAGACAAGGGGGCCGCATTTTGCGGCCCCCTTGTCTTTCTGCTGAACGAAACGCGCGGATTGTTATTTTACGTGGCAGCCGGTGCACTTGGTCGGGCCGGCAGCTTTTTCCTGGTGGCATCCCTTGCAGAGGGCATGGGCCTTGTCCTTGCCCAGGTCGAGTGCGCCGGGCGTTCCTTCCCCGTGACAGGCTGCGCAGTCGAACGCATCGGCATGCATCTGGTGGGGCAGGGTCACCTTGCCGTAGCTCGCCTCGATAACGATTGTTTCAGGGATGGCCGCGGCACTTGTAGCCACCGAAGCCTGGGCTACCGTTTGGGTGGCTGCTTCGGTTGCCCCGGCGGCCTGCTGGGTGACCGCCTGGGTGGTCTTGGACAGGGTCTGGGATACGGCCTGTGTCTTGTCCGTTGCGGCTACGACAGCAGCGCCGGTGAGGGCGGCGGCCGCCCCGACAACGGCTTCTTTTCCAGTCTCTGCGGCCTGCTCGACGGCTGCGGTAGGATTCTGGGCCACTTCGACGGCTTTTTCCATCATCGCCTGGGCTGTTGTTTCGGTTGCCGTGGCCATCTCGGCCGCTTTTTCAGCTGTCTGTGAAACGGCTGCGGGCGCTGTTTCCGCGGTTTTTTCGGCCATGGCAGCGGTGGTCTGCTGAACGTTTTGTGCCGCCATTTCAACCTTTTCGACGCCCGGCGCCGGTACGGCTACCGCTGCCGTTTCGGCGGCTTTTTTCTCCTCCGGGGCCTGAGCCTGTTCCTGCTTGCCGCAGGCAAGGGTCATAAGGGCTACCAGTAAACTGACAAGTAGAGCAACTCTTTTCATTTAATCTCTCCTTTAGCATTGTGGGTTGATTTTAGCGTGAGGGTAAGTTTAACATTGTTTTTCAATTCAGCCAGTTCCAGTTATTTTTTTATTGAATGTCAAGGAGACTGCATGGAAGTTTCAGCCGATGACAGATGCTTCGTCTGCGGCCCCGACAACGCCGCGGGGTTAAGGGCGCGATTTGAAATTGACCGGGATCGCAACCGGGCAAGCTGTACCATTCGGATCGCGGACACCCACCAGGGATGGAAGGGGATTGTCCATGGAGGCATCATTGCCGCGCTGGTCGACGAAGCCGGGATCTATGCCTGCCGCTCAACCGGTGAACATTTTGTCACAGCCGAGCTGAATGTCAAATACAAGGCCCCGGTACCGGTTGGCGAGGATCTTGTTGTCTCGGCCGAGGTGGTTGGCTCTCGCCGGCGGATCTATTCGGTGGTCGGCAGGATCGAACTCGCGGGGAAGGTTCTGGTTGAGTCACAGGCAAAGATTTTTGCGGTGGCGGCTGGCTGAAATGCCGTAAAAAAGCGGGTTTGGCAACGGCAGGGTTCAGCCGCTGGGCCAGTCCAAAAAAAAATGAAGTTTTTCCCTTGACTCGCTCCGGTATCTTTGTTAAAACGTCATCCGTTCTTGGGGTGTCGCCAAGCGGTAAGGCACCGGACTCTGACTCCGGTATCCCAGGTTCGAATCCTGGCACCCCAGCCATGATTTTCAGCGGGTTGCCGCTTAGTACTATTTACGCGCCTATCGTCTAGCCTGGTCTAGGACACCGCCCTTTCACGGCGGCGACAGGGGTTCGAATCCCCTTGGGCGTACCAAACTCTGTTTTCCCGAGGGAAGACGCGAAGGGTGGAGCTGTTTCAGCTCCACCCTTTTTCTTTCTGGCTGGATCCTGTAAAACCTTACCGCCCAGTCCCCGCTCCCCTTCAACATTGTTGACCTTTAACCGCCTCCGGTGTAAAAAGGCGCATGTTGAAAACACCAACCAATCCAGACTCTTGGGCTCTGATTTATTCTAACCGGTTCGAACGGTTTTCCTTTGGCGAGGAGCATCCGTTCAATATACTGCGCTATCGCCTGACCTATGAACTGCTGTGTGAACTCGGACTGCTCGATTCTCCGGGGGTTCGCGTGGTCGAATGCCCCCTGGCGCCGGAGTCCGCGTTGACTGGCTTTCATGCCGCTGGTTATGTGGCGACTCTCAAGGAATTCAGCCTCGACCAGACCCCGAGAGCCAATTTCCGGTACGGTCTGGGCGATATGGAAAATCCCGTTTTCCCCGGAGTGTTCGACTGGGCCCTGCTTGGCTGCGGCGGGAGCATGGAAGCGGCGCGCCTGGTGGCGGAGGATGGGGTTCGGGTGGCCTTCAATATGGCCGGCGGCTACCACCATGCTCATGCGGCCAGGGCATCGGGCTTCAGTTACCTGAACGATGCCGTGGTCGCCATTCAGGACCTGGTTCGGCGCGGGTTGCGCGTAGCTTATGTCGATATCGATGCCCACCACGGGGATGGTGTGCAGGAGGCTTTCTACACGACAGATCAGGTTTTGACGATTTCCCTGCATGAATCCGGCGAGGATTTTTTTCCTCATACCGGCTTTCCTCATGAACTCGGGGAGGGCGTCGGTTACGGCTACTCGGTCAACCTGCCGTTTCGCAGTCATTCCGACGACCTGATTTTCGAGCAGGGTTTCAGCCGTGTCGTGCGGCCCATGCTGAAGGCGTTCAGGCCGGATATTCTGGTCACCCAGATGGGGGTCGATACCCTGCGCACCGACCCGCTGACGCGCCTGGAGATGACCACCGGTACTATCGAGTACGCGGCCCGGGAATTTCTCGCTACGGGGATCCCCTGGGTCTGCCTCGGTGGCGGCGGTTATGACAAAATAAACGTCGCCAGGAGCTGGGCTTTGCTATGGTCGACCATCATCGGCATCGAAGTTCCTGACCTGCTTCCGCCCGGTTTTGTTTCTATCATCCGGCAAATGGGCTGTGCCGACCGCCATCTTCGCGATCGCCCGCACTGTGCGCAGCCCAACGATTTCGCCCGTGCCCAGGAATTGCTGGAAAAAAATCTGGCCATTCTGGAGCGCCGGCTTTTTCCTTTGCACGCCATTGTTCCGGGAGATTGCCGATGAGTCGCCTGGGGATCCCTCATCTTCTTGACCCGGACGGTTTTCCGCTCTTTTCGCTCAAGGAGATCAACCGCCTGGAGCGACCTGTGAAGGAGGCGATTTACCGTCAGATCCTCCCCGAGCCGGTGTTCGAGCTGTTCGGGATCGATCGCGATACCGGTTGCGGCACGGATGGCCAACGGAAAATCACCTGCATTTGTCCGGAAGGTTTAGGCCTGCTGCGTATCGAGGTACGTCTGGACCCCGCTGATCGTGACTGCGTTTTTTTTGTCGAGGTGGCCGATACCCCGTTCCGGCAGATCGAATTGAGCTTTTGCCTGATCAACGACCCGACCTCGCCGCGCTTCAATATCGATGTCGACGACCATGGCCGTGAAAACTGCTTCGGCACCTTGCGCCGTAATCTTCCCGAAGATCTCAAAGCCATGCAGGCCGGCCTGTCGCCCAACCAGGTCCGCCGCGGGCTCAAGCTGTTTTCCGGATTTTTTCAAAACTTTGAGCGGTTTGTCGATTCCCTCGGCGTGGACATCATTGTTGCCGAACCGCTTTCCTACAGTAACGCCATTCGTTACGAGCGCTACGGATTTGATTATGTTACCGGCAAGCAGTTGATGATGTGGATCAATCGTGAATTTCAGCCGGGTGGCGAGTTGTTCGCAAAGATGGATGGCAGCACCCCGTTCCGGCAGCCGGGAATGGAGAAGACCGTCCGAGGGCGCAGTTGGGCCATCCATGACGGGATTCTGCCCTGCCCCTGGGATAACGTGAAAATTTACAAGACCGTCGGCAAGCATGCCGGCATTGATACCTTTCCCGAAAAGACCTTCTAGCAACATCTCAAGGAATCAGCTTATGTCACCGAAACTGAATGAGGATTCACTCGACCCGAACAACTTTCTGCTCTGGTGCCCCGAGCCGGAACAAGCCGTCAATGTCGGGCCGGAACAAGCTCCCTGTGTGCTGCCCCAGGTTCCCCTGCCGGTGCGCCCGGCTGCCCTTGAAGAGGGTGACCCATCCGCCGATGCGATAGGGCAGGGCGTTTACGATTATCTCAGGCAGTTTCCGGACTGCCCGCACAATGCTGCGTATGCCGAACTGCTGCGCGACGCCTATCCGCACTTTCTGTCCGATCTCGGCTCGCAGATCCTGATGCTTGACCACAAGGAGGTTGACAGCTATTACATCCGCCGCAAGATCTCCTACATGAAAATTCTCTCCCTGCTCGACGGCGACAACTCAGGGCTGCTGCAGCGGCTTGGCATCGAGTATTACAACCTCAGCCAGATGTTCACCGAGTTCGGCGAATGCCGGCAGCATCTGCTTAAAGCCATGGCGTATTTCTATCGCATCCTGAAGCATCAGCCGGCCAACCTGACCGTGCTCAACTACCTGGCCCAGATCGATTACCTGTTCGGCGATTATCCGGCGGCTATCGCGCGCTGGCGCCAGGTCATCGATCGCCTGGAAGAAGGTCCGCCGCGGCAGGCCCTGACGGAGAAGGTCGAGCAGTTGTCCGCTGACGGCGTTCCTGAGTATCCGCTGATCGACGATTATGAGCTGATCGGAGCGGCCATGGAATGTTACGGTCGCGGCGAGATCGCCGAAGCGGCCACCACGATGGATATCATCGAGGAGCGCGGAAAGTTTACGGCGTCCTTTCCGTGTCCTGAATTCTATTATTTTCTCGGTATCTGCCGCAGCAAAAACGGGGAGCAGGGGGGAGCCTTCGAGGCCCTGGAAAAAGCGCTTGAACTCGACCCCGACTACCCTCTGGCCCGGGAGGCAATGGACCGTATCCTTGAGGAGGGCAAGGCATGATGGCGGTCTCTTTCGGTGACGTCTTTTTCATCCTGGTCGTCTGTCTGGTTGTTTGCGGCATCTTGTTTCTGGTCAAAAGGACCAGGTAGGGTGCGCCCCGGCCGTTGGTTTTTTTGTCTGTCAGTCGGCCTGCCACGCCAGTTGTTGTATTAACTTCTGCTGCGTGATAGTATTTTCATTCTTCTTTAAAATGTGATGTTTTCCGTTGTTTAGGGTGGGCCCGCATGCCGTCGCGCTTGTTTTTTCTGATACTGTTCTTTTGTCTGCTGCCGGCATCCGGAGCCGTTGCCAGTGATGAGCAGGGCGGACTTCTGACCTTTTGGCCCCTGGTCGATTACCGCACGTCTCCGGAGGTCGATTACCGCAGCCTTCATATTCTCGGGCCTATCGTAAAGCACGAAAACAAGGGGACTGAAACAGAATTCGCGCTGCGGCCGTTGTACTACCGGGCAGCCGACCGGCAAGGCGTCAGCCTCAGCGAGCTGCTCTACCCGGTGGCTTCTCTGAAGCGATCCCCCGAACATGTTTCTTTTCAACTGCTGCAGCTGGTCAATTACGATTTCGCTGCGACGGAACAGGGCGGCAGCGATGAATTCATGGTCTTTCCGCTGGTTTTTTACGGAGAGACCGAGGGCCGGGGTGACTATTTTGCCGTGTTTCCCTTCGGCGGCAAGATTCTGGGCCGGTTCTGGCGCGATGAAATCCGCTTTACCCTGTTCCCGCTCTATTCGCAAACCCGCAAGGGGACGACGACAACGACCAATCTTCTCTGGCCTTTTCTTTCCAGGATACAGGGCGAAGAAGAAGAGGGCCTGGCCTTCTGGCCCTTTTGGGGCCACAGCCGAAAGGTCGGGGTCTATCGCAAGCAGTTCTGCCTGTGGCCGATTTTCTTCAGCCATGATTTGAAGCTTGATTCCGAAACGCCGACTCGATTGCGGGCGGTTTTCCCCTTTTACGTATCCGAAGAATCGCCCGACCTTTCTTCCCGTACAGTGCTCTGGCCATTTTTCAGCCACCATAATCATCACGCCAGGGGCTATGACGAATGGAATTTTCCCATGCCCTTAATGAGGGTGACACGGGGAGACTATCGGCACGGCAATCGCTTTCTGCCTTTTTATGCCGACGAATACGTCGGCAGCAATCGCAAGCGCTGGTTTCTCTGGCCGATCTACAAGATCGAAGAGACCGATACCGAAATCTTCGATCGGCGCCGCGACCGCGTACTCCTTTTTCTCTACTCGGATCTCGAGGAGAAACTCAAGGATGAGTCCAACCCATACAAGCGCCGGGTAGCTCTTTGGCCGTTCTTTTCTTATCAGAAAGTCAAGGACGTGTCACACGTGCATTTCCTGGCTCTGCTGGAGCCCTTTTTTCCGGAGAGCCGGGCCCTGGAAAGAAACTGGTCGCCCCTGTGGCGACTCTATCAGCATAAATGGGACGATCACGGCAACAGCGTATCGACCCTGCTCTGGAACCTGTATTGGAAAGAGGTGCGCGGCGACGACCTGGCCATGGAAGTCTTTCCACTGTTCGCATATTCGAACGAAGCCAGCAAGGGAAGCGACCTGTCGTTGCTGAAAGGGCTGTTTCGTTACCGCCGCGACGGCAGCGGGGCCAGAATTAATCTGCTGTATCTCCCCTGGGGTATTTCCTGGGGGAGTGAACTCTCTTCCGCTGCATCACCGTAGTCATCGAGGATTTCTGGATGATCGAAGCCCTGGGGCGTAACATTCTGAATTTGATGCAGACCACCGGCGAAATGGTGAAGCTGTTCGTCCAGACGATCTTTTATTTCAAGGAAGCGCCGCGCAACCTGCCTTCGATATTCCGCCAGACGGCCGAAGTCGGCATCGGCACCTTGCCGGTGGCTTCGGTTCTGGCTCTGTTCGTTGGCATGGTGCTGGCTCTGCAGACCGGTTCGGAGCTGGCCCTCTACGGCTCGCAGGAGGCCATTGGCGCCATCGTCGGCCTCTCCATGGTCAAGGAACTCGGGCCGGTCATGACCTGCCTGCTGGTCGCCGGTCGGGTCGGCTCGTCGATGGCTGCCGAGGTTGGCGCCATGCAGGTGTACGAAGAAATCGACGCCCTCAAGACGCTGGAAATCAGCCCGATTCGATATCTGGCCATGCCCAGGCTGCTGGCCTGCCTCTTCGCGGTGCCGGCGCTGGTGATCTTTTCCATGCTGATCGGTATCGCCGGTGGGGCCTTCATCAGCGATATCAACCCGGTTATCAACGTGCCCTATAATGTTTATTACGAAAACATGATCCGGGCTGTCGGCTATATGGAAATCATCAAGGGGATTATCAAGGCGACAGTATTCGGCGGCATTGTCGCGCATGTCGGCTGCTACGTCGGGTTCAAAACGCGCGGCGGGGCGAGAGGAATCGGCCAGTCCACAACGCGGTCCGTCGTCATGTCGTTCCTGATGATCCTGGTGGCGGACTATTTCCTCAGTCGAATGATGATGTGACGCAGCAAGCGACTCTTTTTTCGGGTTATTGATGAGCGGTTTCTTTAAAAGACTGGTGCAGGGCAGCGAACTGGCTTCCAATTATGAGGATTCCCGGGGGGTCGGCCTGCGCATCGAAAAACTTAATAAATCATTTGAAGATAACCACGTGCTGCGCGACATCAGCCTGGATATTCAGCCGGGAGAAACTTTTTCCATTATCGGACCGTCGGGAACCGGGAAAAGCGTACTCCTGAAGCACATCGTGAAGCTGCTCGCCCCCGACAGTGGCAAAATCTACATTGACGGACAGGATATCTTTGCCCCTGGCGCGGACCAGATCCCCAAAAGCTACCGCTACAGCATGGTCTTTCAGACCTCTGCCCTCTTTAATTCCCTGTCGGTCGGGGAGAACGTCGGGCTCTGGCTACGGGAAAAACGGGTCTGCCCTGAGAATCGCATCCGCCGCATCATCCGTGAAAAGCTGCGCCTGGTCGGCCTTGAAGGGAAAGAGGCGCTGATGATATCCGAGCTGTCCGGAGGCATGAAAAAACGGGTCGCGATTGCCCGCTCACTGGCGATGAATCCGGATTTGATTCTGTACGACGAACCGACTGCCGAACTCGACCCGGTCACCTCTGACGAACTGGCCCGTGTCATCATGAATCTGAAAAAAGAGGTCAAGGTGACCACGATTATAGTCAGTCACGATCTCAACTTCGCGCTCTACCTATCGGACCGGGTGGCCATGATCAACCCGGAGGGGATTGTCGAAGTGGGCACTCCCGCCCAGATCAAGGCCAGCGAAAATCCGGTAGTCAGAAAATTCATCTACACCACGACCAAAGGAATCAAGGGAGAGGAATAATGATGGCCATGTCGACTGAAAAGAAAGTCGGATTTTTTTTCCTTCTGACCCTCTGTGTTCTCGCTGTGATGATTGAACTGGCCGAGGACTGGCAACCGTTCACTGTGCAGAAAGAATACCGGACCTATTTCGACACGGCGGTCGGCATCAAGCTCGGCGACCCGGTTCGCATGGCCGGGGTCGAGGTTGGCAAGATCCGTAAAATCGGTATTGAGAACTCCAAGGTCAGGATTGACTTTTACGTGGCCGAGGACACCCTGGTCAAGGAAGACTCCATCGCGGAAATTCGCCAGACCAATCTTCTCGGTGGGCAGTTTCTCGGGATTTCTTTTGGCAGCCTGGAAAGTCCCCCGTTGGCGCCGGATAGTGCCATTTACTCGAAAGAGCGTGTCAATATCGACCAGTTGATTACCAATCTCGATCGCAATCAGGAGCGGGTTTTCGGGCAAATGGGTGAACTTGTCGAGCAAAGCCGTGATTCGATCGTCAATGCGGCATCGAAACTCGACAGTGTTCTTCATAAGATAGATCGCGGGGAAGGGACCCTCGGCCGAATCGTCAACGATCCCGGGTTGTACGTCGAGATCGAAAAGACCGTCGCCGAATTGAACGGGTTGCTCGTTCGCCTGGACAAGGGCGAGGGGACTCTCGGCAAGCTTATGACCGACTCGTCCCTGTTTGACGATGCCGCGGTCATGGTCGCCGACCTGCGGACCATTTCTGATCGTTTGAAGAACGGGCAGGGGACTTTCGGCCGTTTGCTGGTTGAAGACGAACTTTACTCTAATGCCAATGATGCCCTGATCAACATCAGGGAGGTGGCGGCAAAGGCGAACAACGGAACCGGCGCTCTCGGCAAGCTGGTCAATGACGACAAACTGTACAATGAAGCCCTCGCCACTGTTGAACGAATCAACAGTATCGCCACAAAAATCGACAATGGAGACGGAACTCTCGGTCGCCTGGTCAACGAAGACGGTCTCTATCGTGATGCCACCACCACGTTGCACAAAGTTGAAAAAACCGTGGATGGCATGAGTGATTCAGGCCCCCTGTCGGCCCTTGGGGTCGTTGTCGGCACCATGTTCTGATGAGCTCGGTGATATGCCTTTGTCGACTGCCGTTAAATAACGGCCTTTAATGCGGTATATATCCTAAACTGCTGCACCAGGTGGGGCCGTGATCTTTACACGATTCTTGCACGTGAGAGATGTTTCATCTCGGATTTCTGTTCCGTGTAGCGTTTATATGGAGTTGCCGCATTGAAACTCAACCTGACATTGATCTCCTTCCTGCTTTTTCTCGTCGCGTGTGCCGACCTGCAACAGCTTCGCAACGACAATCAGATCTATCCGATTCGTGAATATGAGCAGATGATTGTCGGTCGCCTCGACGCCAACTACGTGGGTGATGAAAATTGTCTGGGCAAATGTCACAAACACGAACAGATCCGCAGCGATTTTCAACGGTCGGTACATGGTGAGCAGATCGCATCGGATACCGGACTCCCCCTGGTCAACTGTGAATCCTGCCATGGTCCCGGAAGTCTGGCGATAGAAGGGATCGGGCAGACCGAAAAAGATAAATGCAAGTTCGAAACTCTGCTGCAGCTTGAACAGCTGCCTTCGCAGGCCCAGTCCCTGATCTGCCTCAAATGCCATTCGGCCGCCTCCACCCCGGTCCTGACTTATTGGAATGCCAGTACCCACGCCAACAATGACGTCAGCTGTTTCGATTGCCACGAACTGCACGTGGGACCGCAGCAGAAAGTAAGCCGCAAGGAGATGGACGAACTCTGCTTCAAGTGCCACTCGGATGTGCGGGCGGCATTCAACCAGTTTTCACACCATCCGATCATCGAGAACAAGATCAGCTGCATCGATTGCCATGAAACTCACGGCTCACCCCAGGATCACCTGTTGCGCGGAACGACCCTGAAAGAAACCTGCACCCGTTGCCACATGGAGTTCCAGGGGCCGTTCGTCTTTGAACACGCGGATGTCACCGAAGACTGTGCGAATTGCCATGTGCCGCATGGCTCGCCCAACCGGCCGCTGTTGAGAAGCAGTCAACCTTTCCTTTGCCTGCAATGTCATACCGCCCATTTGAGTCCAATAGCTCCCTCCGTGAGTAATGAAAACATGAAGGGTGTTTTTTACAGCCGATGTACGGACTGCCATTCGTCCATTCACGGCACCGACATTCCCTCTGCACGAGGGCGGGGCACATTCATCTCGCGCTGATATTGGAAAACTCTCTAGTCTGCCGATGACGTGGAGAACCATGTGAACGTTTCCAGGATACAATTTATCCATATTCTCTGGGGCATACTGCTGACCTGCTGGGTCGTAGCACCGGCTCTCGGGGCCGATGGAGCAAGCCGTATTGCCGATTTGTCGAGCAGAGTGTCGTTGGGTTACAGGTCTGTCAGCACTGCCGACACCGCTCACCGCGCCGCGCCATATTCCGTCCTCAAATCAGGTCCCACGGCCGAATTTGAACTCAAGTATCTCAACCCATCCTTGCGCTTTCTTTTTCTTGGCACCTATCTGGATGACGCGGACTACCTGGTCGAGTCGGACTTTGACTACAAGGGGCTGCTGCGCATCAAAGTAGAAACCGAAAAGTTCATCCATAACCTTGACAATATCAGCTACAACCGTCCAGCTGCGGACAATGATGCAACCGCTCCTGATTTGATTGATTTTATCGATCGCAGTGCGCGTAACGATTATTTCGTCAATGTCGAAATCGACAAGGTCAGCATGAAAGCGAAGCTGCCGGACTATCCGGCGCATCTGACCCTCGGCTACTGGCGCCTGGAGCGGAGCGGGAAAAAGCAGCTGCGGTATCTCAACGAAGGAGGAGACGCCGCCTGTTCGCAATGCCACATGGAGAGCAAGTCCCAGGATATCGACCGGGTGACCGAAGAGTTCACCATCGGCCTGGATACCCATTTCGGCTATCTCAACCTGGCTGTGGAGCAGTTGTTCAGAGAGTTTCATGATCGCGAATCCGCCCCCTTCGACGCTTTCGGCAGCACAGACAATCTATTTGGCGCTCCGGTTCGCGATCCCGGTTTCTACCGTCATGATGCCACCCCCGATTCTCGCCTGGTTTCAACCACGATAAAGGCCAGCACGTCTCCTTCTGGCGGCGTCGTCGCGGCAGCCGGGTTCACGGTGGGAAAAAAAGAAAACCTGACGGGATCCGGCCTGGGGGTTTCCCCGGTGGAGTCGGAAACCGATTTCCGCAAAGCTTCAGCCGATTTGACCCTCATTCCAACTCCGAAGCTGACCCTTAACTTCAGATACCGGATGCTGGACCAGGACAACAGCAACTCTTCGCAAATTTCGGTCGCTGGTCTCGATCCTGCTGATGTGGCGGTCAGGAACAACATCGATTTTACCCGTGCAACCTACAATGCGAAAGCCTCGTACCGCCCGCTAAACAGGCTGACCCTGATGGGTGAGTTTGAACGCAGGGAGATCCATCGCAGTCAGACCGGTCCTGCCTTTGATGATCCGTTTGATCCTTTCTGGGAACTGCCTGAAGACGAGAACATTAACCGCTACCGTTTGAGCTTCATTGCCCGGCCGTTGGGGCCCTCGTCGCTGAAGATCAACGCCTGGTATGAATATCTGACCTCGGATGATCCGGCTTACGGTGCGTCCGTTGAAGAACAGCAGCAGGTTTTTGCCGGCGTCAACTGGACCCCGTCTGCGCGGTTTGGCGCCACCGCCAATCTCCGCCTGAGTCGCGGGATCAACAGTAACTTCGAACGGTCCGAATACAGCGGCGGAACCCTGTACCGGTACGACATCGACCGGTATCAACGGCAGGAGGATTTCACCCTTGGCCTCTGGTCACAGCTTACCGATGCCCTCAACATCAATCTCCATTACGGTTTCCTGCGCTCCGACACCTCGCAGGACGTGATGTTCGGCGCCGCCCCTGATCCATTGATCAACG
>NZ_JBFHGD010000063.1:0-15128 GCF_041583255.1 Trichloromonas sp.
CGGATGGTGCATCCGGGCTAGTCCCTGGTAGATCTGCTGGTCGAGGCGGGTCAGCGGCCCGATGGCCCAGGTGAAGAGGGCGGCAAAGAGGATCACGCCGCTAAAGCCGGCGGTCAGGTAGAGGCCGGTGCCGTGGTGCAGGCTGAAGCGATCCGCCACGAAATCCCAGGTGTTGGGAAAGGTGCTGGCGAGCCGGCGCATGAGACGGGTCTGCAGCAGGGCACCCCATCCCTCGGCGGTTCTGCTCCAGGCACGGATCGCAAGCTTCGATAGTCGCGGTGCCAGCCGTTTCCAGAACAGGTGGTTGAGAACCAGCAGGGCGACCAAGGCAGCAAGGAGATAACTGAAGCGGCCGATCCAGATTTCCACCAGGTTCCAGCTGGCGCCGAAGAAGTAGCCGAGGCCGGGGTAGGCGAGGCCCCAGAGGATGCCGCTGACCACCGCGTAGCAGGCGAAGATGCCGGGGCGCATGCGGGCGTGGCCGGCGACAAAAGGGATGAAGGGACGAAGAAAGCCGATGAACCGCCCGAGAAAAACGCTTTTGCCGCCATGCTCGACAAAGAAGATTTCCGATTTTGCAATCAGGGCATGGTAACGGCGGAAGGCTGGTTTGCGCAGCAGGGAAGCGCCCATGCGGGCGCCGAGCCAGTAGCTGAGCAGGTCGCCCAGAATGGCACCGAGAGTCGAGGCGACAAACAGGGCGCCATAGCTGCCTTTGCCGTTGGCGGCCAGAAAGCCGGCGAAAACGATCAGGGTGCTGCCGGGAACGATCAGGCCGGCCAGGGCCAGCGACTCGAAGAACGAAATGAGAAAAATAAGGACGTAGTACCCCGCTCCGGTCGGAAGCCAGTGAAAAATGTCCTGAATCCAGGTTTCCATGCGGGACGCTCCATGAGTCCGTTCATCCGCCACTACTGAAGTGGGACAACCTATCTAAGTATAACGCTCATCCGCCGAAGCGGGCATGCCAGGCGTCGAAAACCGCCGGCTTGTCGGGTCCGAAGCGGGCCAGGGTTTCGCGCACCTGCTCCGATGTCCGTTCCTGGTCATTTTCCTTCGGGTTTTTCGAAAAGAACAGGTCGGCGTAGGTGATGATCTGCTCTTCGACGCTCACGGGCAGCATGTCGCGGATGGGCAAAGGAAGGTTGTTGGTGGAAATCTCTGCGGCAGTAAGGCCCACGCCGATGTGTCGTTCGCAAACCAGGCCGTGGCGGGGGAAGCCTTGCTGTTCAAGCAGTTCGCGTCCCTTGTAGCCGTGGGCCAGGTAGGGCAGTTCGCCGTGGCAGCCGAGGTCGGGGGCATTGGTGAAGAGGATGCCGATGTCGTGGAGCAGGGCCGCCTCGCGGACGAACTCGACATCGACCGGCTGCCGTCGGCTCAATGAACGGGCGGCGGCCAGCGCCTTGGCAGCGACCCGCCCGCTGTGGCGCAGCAGGATGCGGTGGGCCAGGCTTCCGGGAGGATAGTAGCGTTCGATCAGGGCAATTGGGTTCATGGGTTTCTCCTCCTTGCAGATATGCCATTGCCTGCTGGACAGTGTCAAGGTGCAAAAAGTCGACCGCAGTCGACTTTTGGTTGACCGAGCAGGCGGCCAGCGATAGAATCCGACCGCAGTCGACTTTTAAACGGAGTAGCGATATGGGCGGCATCCGAGAAACCAGGAAACGGGAAACCCGGCAGGCTATTATTGAGGCGGCGGTTTCCCTGTTTAGTGAAAAAGGTTTTGAAAAAACCAGCATCGAGGCCATCGCCAGAATGGCAGGCATCGGCAAGGGCACCATTTACGGCTACTTTCGGGCCAAGGAGGAGATCTTTCTGGCCTTCTGCGAAGACGAGATCGACTACGCCTTTGGCATGCTGGCCGAGAAAAACGACCCCCAGGCCCCCCTGCTCGAACAGCTGGTCATCCTGTTCATGAGCCAGTTTCGTTTCGTAACCAGAAACCGCGAATTCGGTCGGCTGCTGGCGCGGGAAATCGCCTTTCCCCGTGAAGTCAACCGGGAGAAATCGCGGGACATGGACGCCCGCTACCTGCAGGGGCTCGGCATGCTCCTGAGCGGAGCGCGACAGCGGGGCGAGTTGAAGCCGAGTGTCGACAACCTGCTGGCGACGGGGCATTTGTACGCGATCTACCTGCTGATGCTGTCGTGCTGGTATTCCGGTTACCTGGTCGAAGAGCAGGAGGTCGAAGCTTCGCTGCGGGCCCTGCTTCACCAGGCCTTGAGCGGCCTGGGCGAACGGGTGTCCGGCGACGGCGGAGATCCCGGCGTCATTGAGAAAATCAGCCGGCGGATTATCGCGCAAAGTTCGACTGAATCGGGGAAGAGAGATGAGACGCATGAATAAATACGTTCTTGGCGTATGGCTGACGCTGCTGGTCGGCGGCTGCAACAGCCCCGATGGCACCTTGCCGCCCGCCACGGCAACGGAGACGAAGGCGGCAAAAGTGACCAGCGTTGCCGTGCAGGTTATCGAGCCGCAAGAGCTGCAGGAGCAGTTGACATTGCCGGGATCGCTGGAGGCCTGGGAGGATCTGGTCCTCTCCGCTGAAATCGACGGCCCGGTACGTTGGATCGGCCCTCAGGAAGGAGACCGCCTGAAGCAGGGGGAGGTGATCCTGAAGATCGATCCGGATACCCGCCAGGCCAGCCTCGATCGTGCCCGAGCCGAGTGCGATTTGCGTCGGAACACTCGCGACCGCTTCAAGACGCTGCTCGACGAAAAACTGGTCAGCCCCCAGGAGTATGAAGACGCCAGTTGCGCTTATGAAGTCGCCGCCGCCGAACTGCGCCAGGCCCAGGTTGCCATTGAGCAAAGCTCCCTGAACAGCCCGGTGGCCGGTGTGCTGGACCGGCTGCTGGTCGATCGCGGAGAACATGTTTCTGCCGGCACCCCGGTGGCTTCGGTGGTTCAGGTCGACCGTCTCAAGGTGGTGCTTGATGTGCCTGAAAAGGATGTCGCCTATCTTCATGCCGGAGAACGGGTTCAGGTGGTCCAGGCCACGATCAACGGCCCCCAGGAGGCAGGCGTTGCAGGGGAGCTGATTCACCTGGCCTACAAGGCCGATCCGGTGACCCGGACCTACCAGGCCAAGATCGCCGTAGACAATGCCGAGGGACGCTTGCGCCCCGGGATGATCGTCAGGGTCGAGGCGGTGCGCCGCGACCTGCCGGGGGCGATCGCCGTGCCCTTGTATGCCCTGGTCGAGCAGGGGGGGCGCAAAGTCGCTTACGTGGCCGAAAATGGCGTCGCCCGCCTGCGGGAGGTGACGACCGGAGCGGTCATCGGCGATCAGGTGTTGATCGAAGCGGGGCTGGCGGCCGGTGAGCGCCTGCTGGTCAAGGGGCAGCACCTGGTGACCGACGGCGGCGCAATCGCCGTCGCAGGGGACTGACATGCTGATTTCCAATGTCGCCATCCATCAGCGCAGCACCGTCTTCGCGCTGATGTTTATCGCCATCGTCGTCGGTGTCTACAGTTACCTGACCCTGCCGCGGGAATCGAACCCCGATATTACCGTTCCCTATGTGCTGGTGGTGACCACCTACGAAGGAGTGGCTTCCTCCGACATCGAATCGCTGGTGACCCTGCCGATCGAGCGCAAGCTCAAGGGGGTGAAAAACGTCAAGGAGATCCGCTCGGTGAGCGCCGAAGGCTCATCGATGATCACCGTCGAATTCAACCCCGATGTCGATATCGACGACGCCCTGCAGTGGGTGCGCGACAAGGTCGATCAGGCCAAGGGCGACCTGCCCAACGACCTGGAAAACGACCCCTCGATCCTCGAGGTCAACCTCGCCGAATTTCCGATCCTGATGGTGGCCATATCCGGGGAGGTCGGCGAGACGGTGCTCAAGGGGGTGGCCGAAGAGCTGGAAGAGCGCATCGAAGAGATCCCCGGGGTGCTCGACGTGGTCCTCACCGGCGGCCGCGAGCGGCAGGTGAGGGTGGAGTTCGACCCCGACCGGCTGGCGGCCTACCGCCTTTCCTTTGCCGAGATCCTGGCGGCGATCAAGCGCGAGAACGTCAATATCCCCGGCGGCAGCATCGACATCGGCGAGGGCAAGTACCTGCTGCGAATCCCCGGCGAATTCACCGACCCCAACCAGATCGACAACCTGGTGATGGTCACCCGCGAGGGCCGGCCGATCTACTACAAGGACGTGGCAACGGTCAGCTTCACTTTCGAGGACCGCACCAGCTTCGCCCGGCTCAACGGCGCCGAGAGCATCACCCTGGCGGTCAAAAAGCGCACCGGCGAAAATATCATCGCCGTGGCCGACCAGGTCTTTGCCCTGCTCGAAGTGGCCCGTGACATGGTTCCCGAGGGGGTCGCGCTGTCGGTGACCCTGAACCAGTCGAAGGACATCCGCCGCATGGTCTCGGAGCTGGAAAACAACATCCTGACCGGGTTGATCCTGGTGGTGGCGGTGCTCTTTCTCTTTCTCGGCCTGCGCAACTCCCTGATGGTCGCTTTGGCCATTCCGTTTTCGATGCTGCTCTCCTTCATCGTCATCCAGGCCCTGGGGATGACCCTCAACATGGTCGTGCTGTTCAGCCTGATCCTCGCCCTCGGGATGCTGGTCGACAACGCCATCGTCATCGTCGAGAACATCTATCGCCACATGCAGGAAGGCAAAGGGCGCGTCGCCGCTGCCAGGGAAGCCGCCAGCGAAGTCGGCTGGCCGGTGATCAGCTCGACCCTGACCACTCTCTGCGCCTTCTTTCCCATGACCTTCTGGCCGGGGATCATGGGCGAGTTCATGAAGTTTCTGCCGATCACCCTGATCATTACCCTGACCTCGTCGCTGTTCGTCGCCCTGGCGATCAACCCGGTGGTCTGCGCCAGCTTCATGCGCATTCGCCCGGTCGAACTCAACCCCGCCGAAGACCGCACCCTGGTCCTGCGCCTTTATCGCCGGCTGCTGGAAAAGGCCCTCGATTACCGCTGGTCGGTGCTGGCCGCCTCCTTTGCCCTGCTGGTGTTGATCACCGCCTGCTACGGCCTGCTCGGGCACGGGGTCGAGCTGTTCCCCGACACCGACCCGAACCGGGCGTATGTAGAAATCAAGGCGCCCGAAGGGACCAGCCTCGACACCTCTGACCTGATGGCGCAAAAGGTCGAGGAGATCCTCCGGCCGGAGAAGGACATCCGTTTCGTCATCGGCGAGGTGGGGGTGGCCCCGAGCGGCGAATCCGGGGCTGAAAGCGGCAGCCAGTCGCATATGAGCAAGGTGTCCCTCGAATTCGTCGACCGTGCCGAGCGCCGCGAAAGTACCAACCATGTGCTCGAGCGCATTCGCAGCGCGCTGGACGATTTTGTCGGCGCCGAAATCAAGGTTGAAAAAGAGGAGCATGGGCCGCCGACCGGGGCCCCGGTCAGCATCGAAATCAGCGGTGACCGGGTGGAGACCCTCGATGTGCTGGTCTCCCGTGCCCGGGAACTGATCGAGGATGTGCCGGGACTGGTCGATCTCAAGGATGATTTTTCCCGGGCCAAGCCGGAGATCAGGGTGCAGGTCGACCGGGAAAAGTCGAGCCTGCTGGGGTTGTCGACTTCGGACATCTCCAACATGGTCAAGGCGGCGATCAGCGGCAGCAAGCTGGGAACCTACCGCTACGGGCAGGACGAATACGACATCGTCGTGCGCCTGCCCGAAGCCCGCCGCAAGACCCTGGCCGATATCGAAAACCTGCTGATTCCCACCCCCGGCGGCGACCCGGTGCCGCTGTCGACGGTCGCTTCCATCGGCCTCTCGGCCGGCTTCGGCTCGATCCGCCATCTCGACCAGAAGCGGGTAGTGACCCTGTCGGCCAACACCCAGGGGCGCAACAGCAACGAAGTGCTCGGAGACGTCGAGGCGCGCCTGGCCGGGCTCGACCTGCCGGCCGGCTACAAGGTCGCCTTCGCCGGTGAGCAGGAAGAGCAGCAGAGGGCCTCGGACTTTCTCGGCAAGGCCTTTGTCTCGGCCATTTTTCTCATTTCGCTGGTGCTGATCACCCAGTTCAATTCGGTCGTGCAGACCTTGATCGTGATGACCTCGGTCATCCTGTCGCTGACCGGGGTCTTTCTCGGCCTGATGCTGACGGCCACCCCCTTCGGCATCATCATGACCGGTATCGGGGTGATTTCCCTGGCCGGGGTGGTGGTCAACAACGCCATCGTGCTGATCGACTATATCAATCAGTTGCTGGCCCGCGGATTGGATCTGCGCGAGGCGCTGGTGCGCGCCGGAACGGTTCGCTTCCGTCCGGTCATGCTGACCGCCATGACCACCGTGCTCGGCCTGCTGCCGATGGCCGTGGGGGTGAGCTTCGATTTCAAAACCTTTGCCTGGGAGATCGGCGGCGAGTCGGCCCAGTGGTGGGGGCCGATGGCGGTGGCGGTGATCTTCGGGCTGGCCTTTGCGACCCTCCTGACCCTGGTGGTGGTGCCGGTGCTCTATTCACTGGCCCAGTCCCTACGGTCGCAGAAGCCGTAGTCGCTCCTGTATTTAAACGCAAAGTGGCCGTCCTGGAATGCAGGCGGCCACTTTGCGTTGGACCCTCGCTTGTTGTCAGCGCAGGCGTATGCCGAACAAGGTTCGGGTCGGACCGCTTTCGATGAAGGTGATCTGCCCTTCGTGCGGGCGAAGCGGCCTGGTTTCATGCTTGGCGTGACTGGAAAAGGCCAGTACCTGGCTGTCTACCCGCATGGCTTTGACCTGAATGGAATCGGTGTCTTCACGGTGGTCGTACGATTCCATGATTTCGACCCATTTGCCGATACCAAGGTGGCTGGTCGCTTCGCGGGGTATTTCGTATCGCATAACCCTGTCTCCTTCTGCAAGAACCTGCACGGATACTGTATACGATATTTATACCCAGATAAACTGTGCGGGGCAACGCCTTAAATAGATATTCACTCATTTTTTGCAGGAGGCAGGGTGTGCAGGAAGCGCCAGGCCAGCAGCGGGAGGCAAAGAAAAAATACGCTCGCTAGCAGCAGAAAGGTGCGGTGTAGGCCCAAAGTGTCGGCTGACCAGCCGACCAGGGGGCCGCTGCAGACGAACAGCAGGCGGAAGACCAGGGACTTGAGCGACAGGATGCTGGCCCGGTTGCTCCGTTTCGAGGCGGCCTGCAGATGCTGGCGCATGCGGGGGCCCTGCAGGCCGCGCATGGCGGTCAGCAGAAAATAGAAAACAAAACCCCACCAGGCCGAGACCAGGCCGAGGCCGGCGTAACCCGCAGTCACCAGGACCAGGAACAACATGACCATGCCGCGCTCGCCGAGATGAAAAAAAGCCCGCTGGCTGAGCAGCGAAAAGAGCGCCACGGTCAGGTTGGCAACGGCCCAGATCGGGCCGAACCAGGCCAGGGGGACGCCGTCCTGCTGCATGGTCGGTTGAATCAGCCAGACCGGGAAGAACGAGGCGAGCCCGAGCAGGGTGGTCAGCAGGATGGTGTAGCGCAGGTGCGGGCTCTCCACCAGGGCATGGCGGCCGATGGCCCAGGCCTCGACCAGGTGCGACTGGGGGGCGGGCGACGGCTCGGCCGGAACCTCGACCAGCGAGCGGCTGACGATCAGCGCCAGCAGCCAGACCCCGATCTGGACGAAAAAGGGGAGCAGCGGCGCCGTCGCGTACATGAGGCCGGCGAAGACGGCGCCGGCCGCTTCGCCGATCTGGGCATAGCCGCTCATGCGCCCGTCGTAGCGCGCGTAGTCTTCCTCCTGCCCGCTCTGGCGCAGGGACTCGTAGAGCAGGGCGCTGTCCGAGCCGCTGATAAAGGCAAAGGAGAAGCCGAGCAGAATTTCGGCGAGCAGCACTTCGCCGAAGGTGCCGGCGACGGTGTACAGCGCCCAGCCGGCGATGCCGATGAGTGAGGCCAGGCTGAGGGAGAAACGGTAGCCGAGGCGGTCGCTGAGATACCCCGAGGGGTATTCCATGAGCAGGGTGGCCAGTGAAAAGAGCCCCTGCAGCAGCAGGATTTCCGTCAGCGACAGCCCGATCTGGTCTTTCCAGAAGAGGGTGATGACCGCCATCGGAAAGAGGGTCATCTTGAGAAAGGAAAAGGCGTAGAGCTTGCGGATGTTGCCGGACAGGTTCAAGGGACCGGCTTATTCCTGCCAGTAGATGCAGGCGGCCGGGCAGTTGTCCATGGCTTCCTCGATTTTGCTCTCCGGGGCGCCGGTCGGGTTGTAGACCATCGACTTGTGCTCGCCGTGGGCATGGTCGTGGCCATGATCATGACCCGACTCGCCTTCCATGCGAAAGACTTCGGGGCAGATCTGGGTACAGACTTCGCAGCTGATGCATTGTTCCTGGTCGACAACGGGAATGCGGGGCATGGGTTCCTCCTTGGGGGTTCGGCCGCATACTAGCAGGCAACAGGCTCTTTGTCAGCCCGGAAATGCCGGGCCGTGCGGATATTCGCGGTTGTCGCGCCGCCGCTCAGGCCAGTGCCGTTGTGTTATGCCGCGCAAAAGCGTAAAGTGACAAGGATATTATCTGCTTGAACTGTTATTGGCGGAGGTTTTCGTGTCCAGGATCGTAGGATTACGTACTGAAATACTTGTTAACCTGACAATACTGGTCGGTGCGGCCCTGCTCTTTGCCGGTTTGCTGCTTCTTAAACTCACCGAAAAGGAACTGGTCACCCAACGCGTCGCCAATGCGGTCGCCATGGCCGAAGTTCTGGCCCGGTCCCTGGCCGCGGATGCCGGGTCCCCCGAAGCCATGGCCGACCGGGCCCATGCATTACTGCGGTCGCTGCCGGCGCAGATCGAGTCCTGGATTCTCTATGATCACGGGCTTCAGCCACTGGCGTCTTTTCGCCTGGAAAGCCTCAATCTGCCGGGCGATCCCGAGCGGTTCCGGTTTGTCGACGAGCCCGTAGTGGTCATCGACTATGCCTCCGGTTGGCTGCCCTTTCAGCAGGAGCCGCCGCCGGGCTTTGTTTCGGTCACTCTGGCGCTGCAGCAGCAGCGGGAATTCGCCGGAATCTTCCAGGCCCGGTTTTCCCTAGGCGACATCCGCCAGCGCATTCAATCCGCCCGGCAGCTGGTTCTGCTCTACGTGGCGATGTACGGCATGATCCTGGTCGTCTTCGGGCTCTACCTGCTCGGCCGCAACGTGGTCGGGCCGATCCGGCGGCTGCAGGCACTGACCCAGAAGGTGGCGGCTGGAAACCTGAACGCGTCGCTGGATGTCTCCGGCCCCCGCGAGATCGCCGACCTGGCGAACTCCTTCAACCGCATGATTTCGTCCCTGCGCCAGAGCCGGGAAGAGACCCGAACCCACATCGCTTCCCTGCAGCAGGTCAACGACGAACTGATCCGGTCGGAGAAAATGGCCTCGGTCGGTCATCTCGCTGCGGGGATGGCCCACGAAATCGGCAATCCGCTCGGTGCGGTGGTCGGTTACCTCGAGTTGCTGAAATCCGACCTGACCGATGCGGGCCAGCGCGACCTGGCGGACCGCTCCCTGGTCGAAACCGGGCGGATCGACCGGCTGGTCCGCGAACTGCTCGACTTTGCCGCGCCGTCCCCCTGCGGCGGGGAGGTTTTCGATCCCGTGGCCGTCGCCGCCGAATCCCTGCACTTGCTGCAGAACCAGGGGGCCCTCGAACAGCGGACGCTGGAGTGGCGGCTGCCGGATGCGCTGCCCCGGGTCGAGATGGTTCGGCACCGGCTGCAGCAGGTGCTGGTCAACCTGCTGATCAATGCCCGCGACGCCACCGCCAATGGCGACCTGATCTGCCTGGCGGCAGGAGTCGACCACGGAACCCCCTGGCTGTCGGTGCGAGATGCCGGCAGCGGGATGGCTCCGGAGGTGCTGGCCCACGTCTTCGATCCCTTTTACACCACCAAGGCTCCCGGGCACGGCCGCGGCCTCGGTCTGGCCATCTGCCAGCGCATCATCGAAGAGGCCGGCGGGCGCATCGAGGTCAGCTCCAGTCCCGGCCGGGGGAGCGAGTTTAAAATCTGGTTGAAACCGGTGGAGACGCCATGAAAAAAACGCTGAATCAAATCCTGGTGGTAGACGACGAAGCGCCGATGCGGCACATGCTGCGCCTGGTCCTCGAAAAGCAGGGGTATCGGGTGGTCGAAGCCGGCAGCGGCGGCGAGGCGCTCGAGCTGCTGGAGCGGGAAAGGTGCATCCTCGCCCTGTGCGACATTCGCATGCCGGAGATGGACGGGCTGACGTTTCTGGCCGAGCTGAAAAGGCGGGAGAGGGCTCTGACCGTCATCATGATGAGCGCCTACGGCTCGATCGACACCGCCATCGAATGCATGAAGCAAGGGGCCTACGATTATATTTCCAAGCCCTTCAAGCCGGACGAGGTGGTGCTGGCGGTTAAGAAAGCCGAAGAGCGTCTCGGCCTGCAGATGGAGAACGAGAGTCTCAAGCGGCAGCTGGCCTCAGGCGGCAGCGGACGCCAGCTAGTCTTTGCCAGTGACGCCATGGCCAGGGTGATGTCCATGGTGCGCAAGGTCGCCGGCGTCGCCTCGCCGGTACTGATCACCGGCGAAACCGGAACCGGCAAAGAGCTGGTCGCCCGTGCCCTGCATGCCGAGGGGGGGCGCCGAGGCGGACCCTTCGTGGCGGTCAACTGCAGTGCCATCGCCGCCGGGCTGCTCGAGAGCGAACTCTTCGGTCACGTGCGGGGCGCATTCACCGGCGCCGACCGGGAGCGGCAGGGCCTGTTCGGCGCCGCCGATGGCGGCACCCTGTTTCTGGACGAAATCGGCGAGATGCCGCTCGACCTGCAGCCCAAGCTGCTGCGCGCTCTGCAGGAAGGCGAAGTGCTGCGGGTCGGCGAAACCCGTCCCCACAAGGTCGATGTACGGATCCTGGCGGCCACCGGGCGGGATCTCAAGGACGAAATCGCCGCCGGCCGCTTTCGCGAAGACCTCTATTTTCGGCTGGCGGTGGTCGATATTCACATCCCGCCGCTGCGCGAAAGAAACGACGATATCGCGCTGCTGGCCGGGCATTTCCTCGAGGCCGCGGCAAGGCGCGAGGGGCGTCCGGCGCCGCTGCTGAAGCCGGATGCCGTCGCCGCCCTGCAGGGCTACGGCTGGCCGGGCAACGTGCGGGAGCTGGAGAACCTGATGGAGAAGACGCTGATCTTCTGCCGGGGGGACGCAATCGACCAGGTCGCGCTCCCCTGGGAAGTCCGGCGCCGCGAGCGGGAAGGGGATCAGGATTTTTCGCTCAAGCAGGCGGTGGGGCGGCTCGAGCGGGAATATATCCACAAGGCTCTGGCTGCAACCGGCGGCAACCGGACGCAGGCCGCGCGTTTGCTGGAGCTCAGTTTGCGCTCATTGCAGTACAAGTTAAAGGATTACGGGTTGGAGTAATTCATTTGATCTGGTTATGCACTTTACTCATTCGTTTGAGTAAAGTGCATAACCAGATTTGAAAAATATCACCGCTTTTGTTGAAATCCCCGTTGTCAGGACGGGGATTTTTATTTACTGCGCTGCAACGACGGTCAAATAATACTGATAAGCCAAGTGTGTGCGGCCACGCAAAAAATGCGCACCCTTTGTGTGCAGAATTTGCGCGCTTTAAAGCGTCTTTCGGTTATTGAGGTTGCGAGGTCGCTTCGATGCTGGAGGTTGAGATATGCTTTTTAAGGCACGCAAATTGCTTATTACACGATGAAGTCGAAAAAGGTCGTTTAGTCAAACCGTTTCGGAGGATATTTCAGTGACTTCCATGATCCAATGCGAAAAAGGGTTCACTCTTCTCGAAATGCTGGTTGCCGTCATGATTTTGTCGGTCGGACTCCTTGGTCTGGCGCAGTTGCAGGTAGCGGCCATTCAGACCAATTCGCAGTCAAACTCTCTCGTGGTTGCTTCCGCGCTGGCGCAGAGCGTGCTCGAAGACATCAACCGGATCTCCGGTGATGACCCGATGTTCAGTGGCGCCGATCAACTTGGAGTCGTTTGGGCGGCGCAGACGGATGTTCCCGGGGGAGGCTCTTACAAGATCACCTATAACCGGGACCGGGACTACAACGGATTACTCAATGTTACCAAGATTGATATCAGGGTCGAGAGCCTTAGCAACATCAAGACGGCCCTTGGCTCGCAAAAGCGGGTGGTGACGCTGACCACTCTCAAGCGCTATTTTTAAGGGGGCATGGATGAAATTCAGACGCCTGTTCAGCAATAAAAACGGCATGACCCTGGTTGAGATTCTTGTTACCTCGGCCATTATGGGTGTCGTTGCCCTGGCGGTCAGCAATCTTTACATCTCAACCCAGCGATCGACAACGACCAATCTGGAAGTGTCGGATGTCCAGGCCAATTTAAGAGTTGCCATGCAGGCCATTACCAGGGATATCCGTATGGCCGGGTTCATGTTGAACGTTGATCCCATTACCGCGTATAACGCATCGACCCTGACCATTCAGACCGCCTCTTTTGGCGACCGTTACGCCCGGGTGAGCAATTCGTTTGTTGCCGGCGCTTCCGCTAAAACCTTCAATGTGGCAACAGCCACCATGGCAGCACAGTTTTCAGACCAGGACAAGGTGCGGGTCATTCGGCCCTCGTTGCTTGCCGAGCCCGATCCGGGCCTTTTCGAGGTGACCAATGTGGGGAGCAGCAGCGTGGAGGTCTCCGGTTTGACCGACGGCGTGCAGTTTCAGGCTGGCGACCTCCTGATCGGAAGTCGCGCCGGGTTGCCGCTGGTCCAGCAGGTCGTTTACTCCAGGGTTGGCGATACTCTGATCAGAAATATGAATGGCAACAGTCAGATCCTGGCGCGCAATGTGGGGGGGCTGGTTTTCGATTATATTCTGAACGAAGACGGCCAGGTGAAAACCGTGGATGTCACCCTGACCGGGGTGACGAACGATCTGCCCAACGCGACCGATAAAACGCGCACCCTGATCAGTCGGGTGACGGTCCGCAATCTTTAGGAGTTTTGCCATGAAAACGCCGAAACAACCGTTTCAACCGCGAGACGCCTTGAACAACGAACGGGGGGTGGCCCTGATCCTGGCATTGGGCATGATCGTCGTGATCAGCCTTCTGGGGGTGGTGGTCATGACTGTCTCTACGCGCGAAATTTCTGTCTCCGGCACGTACCGGACATCGTACGCCTCGTTCTACGCTGCCGATCGGGCGGTGGAATATGCCCTGAATCGCAACCTGATTATCGGCATGACCGATAGTGAAAGTCTTGTTGATGATGAGATCGATATCAGCGGAACCCCAACGAAACACAAGATTCTCATCGACATGGGGCAGACCATTGCCGGTGGCGGCGGTGTTCTGACCGCCGGATCGATCACCGACGCTGGCCCGGGGGATCTTCCCATACATCTCGCGGGTAAATTCGGCTCAAATTTTGGCGCCAACTTTTACGACGTTTCGGTGACCGCTGAAGGTCCGAACAATACCCAGACGCGCATTGAATCCCGGATTGTGCGACTGTTCAAGCTGGATGACGACTCGGTATTCATTATCACGGGGGGAGGATGATCATGAAGAAGTTGCTGCTGATCGGTTTGCTGATGGTTTTCATGGGGTTTTTGTCTGCCCCCCTTTTCGCGGCGCCCGATACGTTCGTTGGGGATACCGCCATCTACACGGGGGCGAGCACCCAGAACATTCCTAACGTGCTGTTTATCGTCGATAACAGCAAGGATATGGATAAATCCGGCGGGGTCGAGCCCTACAATAAAGACACGACCTACCCCGGAGCCTACATTAAAAACGCGATCTACAAAAAACTCAATCAGGGGAACTACCAGGCGTATGTCGCCCAGAATGCCGATGGCAGCATCAAGGGGACCTGTGCCGCCGTGTTGGAGGACTTGAGGGACTCCGGGTTTTCCAGTAAAAACCTGGCCAGGACCTCTGGCGCTTGCGGCGGGAGGAACGACGACGGTCCATTCTACCTGGGCAACCTGATCAACAAATTAGAAGCGGTTCCGCCTGCGACGAACACGTGGGCCGCAACAACGAGCTACGCGGTGGGGGCTGTCGTCAAGTCGAAAAATACGAGCAACGCCAATACCTATCGCTGTATTGTCGCCGGTAGCTCGGGTGCGGCCGAGCCTTCCTGGCCGACTACGGCCGGAGGGCCGGCGATAATTGACGGCAGCGCGCAGTGGGAAATCAACGCGAGTCTGTTCACCGTTATCAAGGCGGTATTGAAAAACGTGGTCGAGCCGGTTCGCGGCATGGCCAGGTTCGGCCTGATGACCTTCGGCACCAACAACCACGGGGGCTTTGTCAAAGCCGAGATCAAAGACTTGGGCGATGATACTGTGGATGGCTTTGGCAACTCGGTGATCGATCCGGATTTCACCGCATTCAAGAGCGCGGTGGATGCCATGACCATGTTGTCGACCAACACGGGCCAACCGGTCAACGAAACCCTCTGGGATGCCCGGCTCTACTACCAGGGTAGGAACGACAGCAATACCAAATTTTCTTCCAACACCTTTGCGGCACCGTCGCCTCTTCAATTTTCCTGCCAGACCAACATTGTGATTCTTCTGACCACCGGCAGCAGCACCCCGAGCCCACAGGCAGCGAGTGCTATAGGTGACAAGGATAATGACGGGGCGGCAGGCACCATTGAGGATGCGGCCAAGCTCCTTTACGACGTGGACTTTCTGGTCGACTCGGTCAGCAACGATAAATCCATCGGCCTCCAGAATATCTCCACCAGCATCATCCAGCTGATGACCTCTCGAGTTCCCGAGCTAGAGACGGCCGCCACGGTTCACGGCCAGGGAAACTACTACGTTGTCAACAACACCAGCGCACTTGAAGAGGCGCTGATAGATGAGTTGGTAAACCGGGTCAAGGAGTCGAATACCTCCTTTGTGGCTCCGGTGGTTCCCGCGAGCACCACCAACCGAACCATTAGCAGTAACCGTATTTACCTGGGCCTGTTTCAGCCGCAGGTGCAGAAACCCTGGCTGGGCAACCTGAAGAAATACGGGGTCGGAAACAATAACCAGCTGGTCGATAAATTCGGCAACAACGCTACCGATGACGACGGAACCTTTTACAGCAACAAGCAATCCTACTGGGGAACCAATTCGGCGGGCAAGATCGTCAAGTTTGGCGGGTTGCTGGATCCTTCGTATGGCGAAGGGGACGGCGGGCAGGTAGC
>NZ_JBFHGD010000064.1:0-14834 GCF_041583255.1 Trichloromonas sp.
CCCCGTAATAGTTCAGCTATCAAATACCCGGAAAGGAGGTGAAAAAGATGGATTTCTACTACTGTCATCATTGTGGACGTAAAATCAATGATAAATCGGACATTCGGTTTACTGCTGATAATTCCCCGTATGGTCAATCATGCTGCGCGGATGAAGAACACAAAGAGCAAGGTTTCTATTCAACAACCAAAAAACTGCAAAAATAACCACCGCAGAAGTTTCAAAGGGGGCCGCGCGTGCGGAGCGCATGGGGACCCCTCGGGACAAAAAGGCCCTTGCTCTGGCTCTGCCAGACAGGGGCTTTGTCCTGAGAGGGGAACAAGCGAACCCCCTTTGACGGAAAGACTTCCCGAACCCATCGAAAAAAAGGCTTGACCGACAACAGTTGGCGTGCTATTTGTGTCACACCACATGCACACAGGGTGAACATGAAAGGAATAAGCCGATGATTGCTAGTAACAAAACCCGAGTTGTCCTGTCCCTCGATGCGGATGTTTGGAAGGAATTTCAGGATAATCTGGCTAAAAAGGGCTACCCTCGCGGGACTGCTTCCTGGGTAATTCAGCAACACCTTGAACATCTCAATACTGAATTTGAAGTCCTCGGAGACTCACAACAGCTTGACCTGATGTTCCCGAAAAAGTAACTTATTCCTTAATTAATGCGTCAGGGGTTGCAGCCCCTGATTCATTAAAAAAAGACCCCCAGAGTTGCAGCTCCGAGGGTCCTTAAAAGTCGAAACCCAGAGTTGCAGCTCCGAGTTTCGATGGTGCCAATCCGCCCGCAACCTCTCACAGTTTCAGGGGATTTGTCTGTGATTCTATGTAATCCTTTACGTTCTGTCAACTTATCTAGTTGCCCCCTCCCCCCTTCATTAGTCTCACTTTATTCACTCGCCATTTACGATATATTATGTAAACAAAGAAACGTGTCTGGATATTTCCATCTTTGTACGGGGATAAGCTTGGAGCAACGAGCCGATTCGTCTGCAAAACTTGTCAGCCCCCCTGGGGATCGTTATCAGCAAAAAAGGACCCATACCGAGGCCTGCCCCCTGACGAACAAATCGATTACAGGGCAAATTTGGACGCCGTCTTTTTTCGGGGTCAACCGATGCTGGCCAACTCCAGCCGAGTGCCCCATCGCTCCATGAGAACCACCCGTAATTCTTCATATTTTTGGTTGGTCATGAAATCAGGTTCGGCAGCGAGCTGAAAAGCCTCTCTGCGGGCTTCCTCGAGAACTCGACCATCCTTGAGCAGATTGGCGACCCGAAAGTCCGGCAGCCCCGATTGCCGGGTGCCGAGAAACTCGCCCGGTCCGCGAATTTCGAGATCGGCTTCGGCGATGCGAAAGCCGTCGCTGGTTTCGCTCATCACCTGCAGCCGTTTCATGCCATCTTCGCTGCATCGCATTGAACGCACCAGGATGCAGGTGCTCTGTTCAGTGCCGCGACCAACCCGCCCACGCAGTTGGTGAAGTTGAGCCAGGCCGAAGCGCTCGGCATGCTCAACCATCATGACCGTGGCGTTCGGCACGTCGATCCCCACCTCAATGACGGTGGTCGATACCAGCACATCAATTGCACGGTTTTTAAATGAACCCATTACAGCCTCTTTTTCGTCGGGTTTCATCTGGCCGTGCAGCAAACCAACCGTGTTTGCAGGAAAAATCTTTTCTTGCAGATATTTGGCCCCCTCGCTGGCGGCCAGCAGGTCTGTTTTTTCCGATTCTTTCACCAGCGGATAGACGATGTAGGCCTGCCTCCCCTGCCCTATTTCCTTTTTAATGAATGAATAGGCGCGATCCCTTGAATGCTCGGTCATAACTCTGGTTTTGACCGGAGTCCGGCCCGGCGGCATTTCATCGATGACCGACAGTGACAGGTCGCCGTACAGGGTCAGCGACAGTGTTCGCGGGATGGGAGTGGCAGTCATGACCAGAATATGCGGGGAGACCCCCTTGCGTTTGAGAACACCGCGCTGGCGAACGCCGAAACGGTGCTGTTCGTCGATGATGCCAAGGCCCAAACGACTGAACTCGACCCCTTCCTGCAGCACGGCGTGGGTACCGACTACCAGGTCGATTTTACCGCAGCTGATGGCCTTGAGGGTTTCCTGCTTGTCCTTGCCGCTCTGGGAACCGGTCAGCAGCGCGGCCCGCAGACCAAGGGCTTCGAGCCAACGGTGAAACTGAAGATAGTGCTGCTCGGCCAGTATTTCCGTCGGGGCAACGACCGCCACCTGGGTCTGGTTTTCAATGGCGATCAGCGCCGCCATCAAGGCAACGATGGTCTTGCCGCTGCCGACATCCCCCTGCACCAGTCGGTTCATGGGATGGGGGGCCATCAGGTCCTGCTTGATCTCGCCCAGCACTCGGCGTTGGGCTGCGGTCAGGCGATACGGCAGTAGCGCGGCCAGGGGTTTGGTGTATCGGTGCTCCACGTTGAAGGGGATCCCCTCTTCAAGCACGATCCCCTGCCGCTTGAGCGCCAGCCCGAGTTCGAGGAAGAAAAATTCGTCAAAGACCAGGGTGTGGCGGGCCGGATCCTTTCCCTGTTCGAGTTTAACCAGAGAACAGTCTGATTCGGGCCAGTGAGCCTGGCGGAAGGCCTCCGACAGGGGAAGCAGCCGCTGCCGCTGAACGATGTCTGCCGGGATGGCGGTAGCGGCAACCGGCGCATACTGGTCGACCACATCCTTCATGATCTTGCGCAGGTTTTTTTGCGACAACCCCTCGGTGAGCGGATAGACCGGCAGGATCCGTCCGAAGCTGAGAGGGTCGCTACGCAACAGTTCAGCGGCATCCTGATCCTCCGCGACAAATTCGACGTCGGGATGGTGCACTTCGCGGATTGCTCCGAATCGTTTTACCTCGCCGATAAAAACAGCCCTGCGGCCTTGCACGAACTGTTTTTTCATCCAGTCGCGGCGATAATGAAACCATTTCAGTGACACCTGGCCGCTGCCGTCGGTCACCATGACTTCGAAAAGTTTCTTGCGGGAGCGGGAGGTTAAGGTCTCCCCGGCAAACGTGATCTCGCCGGCAAAGACTTCGCTGTTGCCCGGCGTAAGCTGGGCAATTTTTTTCAGTTGACGTCGGTCTTCGTAACGGAATGGCAGCGAGTAAAGGGCGTCCTCCACCGTATGGAGGCCGAGCTTGGAGAGTTTTTCGACGAGACGGAGGCCGACCCCCCGGAGGCTATCCAGGGGGGTCGACATCAGTTGGGTGATTCGCTGTCGGGAGGGAGTAAGGGACATCTCCCCTCCCCTTTACTTGTCAAAAATGGCGTTGAGCGCCTTGAGCAGTTCGTTGACGTCGAGGCCGTGGGCCATGGCGCCCTGCTCGAGGGTTTCGTTCATGGCCCCCATGCAGCCGACGCAGCCAAGACGGAACTGGCCGAGCACTTTGACAACTTCCGGGCTCATCTGCATAACCTGGTGGAACGTCATGTCTTTGGTGATTTTCTGACTCATAAGTGACTCCCTTGCTATTCGTATTTGATGTCGATGATTTCGTAGATACGCAGGCCCGAAGGGACCTTGATCCGCACTTCGTCATCGAGTTTGTGGCCGATGAGGGCTTTGCCGACCGGGGATGTTACCGAGATTTTGCCATGCTTCAGGTCGGCCTCGTCCTCACCGACGATCTGGTAGGTCACTTCGATGCCGGAATCGACATCGAAAATAGTTACCGTCGCACCGAAAACCACTTTGTCGGTATCGAGTTCCGCCGGGTTGATTACCTGGGCACGGGCAATTTTGTCGTTCAGTTCCTTGATCCGTCCTTCAATGAAACCCTGGCGATCCTTGGCGGCATCGTACTCGGCGTTTTCAGAGAGATCTCCATGGTCACGCGCTTCGGCGATGTCCTGGACCACCTTGGGACGGTCGACGCGGATCAGTTTCTTGAGTTCTTCCTGGAGGCGCTGGTAGCCTTCAAGGGTCATGGGTATGGATTGGGACATGTGCGATCCTTTTAATAAAATATTATCGGGCGGGTTAACCCCGCCCGACGTTTAAAAATAACGTTTTTTGCTTAAAAAGAAAACCTTTTATTTCGCCGGAAAATACTCTTGCAGCGGAGTGACATCAAGAGATTCGCGCCGCATGGCCAGCATGCCGTCGACGGCGGCGTTGATTCCGGCCACGGTGGTAAAGTAGGCGACGTTGTTCATCAGCGCTGTGCGGCGGATACCATAGGAATCCTCAACCGACTGAGCACCGAAGGTGGTATTGAATACCGCCTGTATTTCCCGGCTCTTAAGGGCGTCGACGCAGTGCGGCCGGCCTTCTTTAACCTTGTTGATATGACTGACGGCAACCCCCTTGGTTTCGAGGTAGCTGGCGGTGCCGTGGGTGGCGACAATTTTGAACCCGGCATCTACCAGTTTGCGGGCCGAATCGAGAATGTGCCGTTTATCCTCGTCCTTGATGCTGATGAAAACCGTTCCCGACAGCGGCAGCCGGACGTTGGCAGCCAATTGGGCCTTGGCGAAAGCCTTGCCGAAATCGTAGTCAATCCCCATGACCTCGCCGGTCGATTTCATTTCCGGTCCGAGCAGGGTATCGACACCCGGGAACTTGACGAAGGGAAAGACCGATTCCTTCACCGAGATGTGCTTCGGGATAATCTCATCCAGCACGCCAAGTTCTTTCAGGGTTTTGCCGGCCATGACCCGCGCGGCGATCTTGGCCAGCGGCCGGCCGGTCGCCTTGGAGACAAAGGGAACGGTTCGGCTGGCCCGGGGGTTGACTTCGATCAGGTAGACCGTGTCCCCCTTGACGGCATACTGGATGTTCATCAGGCCGACAACGTTCAGTTCGAGGGCCAGGGCTATGGTCTGCCGGCGAATTTCGTCGACGATGGCCGAGTTGAGAGAATACGGCGGCAGCGAACAGGCCGAGTCACCGGAGTGGATTCCGGCCTCTTCGATATGCTGCATGACGCCGCCGATGACCACGTCGGTGCCGTCGCAGAGTGCGTCTACGTCAACTTCGGTGGCCTCATCAAGGAACTTGTCAATCAGGATCGGGTGTTCCGGCGAAGCTTCGACGGCGAACTTCATGTAGTTGCGCAGCTGCTCGAGGTCGTAAACGATCTCCATGGCGCGTCCGCCGAGTACGTAGGAAGGACGAACCACCACCGGGTAGCCGATGCGCCCGGCGACCTTTTCGGCCTCTTCAAAAGAGCGGGCCAGACCATTTTCGGGTTGTTTGAGCCCGAGTTTGTGCAGCAGCACCTGGAAGCGCTCCCGGTCTTCGGCGCGGTCGATGGCGTCGGGCGAAGTGCCGATGATCGGCACCCCGGCTTTTTCCAGGGCAACGGCCAGCTTGAGCGGGGTCTGCCCGCCGAACTGGACGATGACGCCGGTCGGTTTTTCAATCTCGACGATTTCCAGCACGTCTTCCAGGGTCAGCGGTTCGAAGTAGAGCCGGTCCGAAGTGTCGTAATCGGTGGAGACAGTTTCCGGGTTACAGTTGACCATGATGGTCTCGAAGCCGTCTTCCTCGAGGGCAAACACGCCATGCACGCAGCAATAGTCGAATTCAATCCCCTGGCCGATGCGGTTGGGGCCACCGCCGAGGATCATGATTTTCTTGCGATCGCTTGGCTCGGCCTCGCACTCGGATTCATAGGTCGAGTAAAGGTAGGGTGTGAAGGCCTCGAACTCGGCACCGCAGGTGTCGACACGCTTGTAGACCGGACGAACGCCCAGCTGATGGCGCAGTTGGCGAATGTCCGCTTCGCTGGATTTCCAGAGGTAGGCAAGACGCTTGTCGGAAAAGCCGGACTGCTTGGCTTCCAGCAGCTGGCCAGCGAACTCGGACGATCTCTTTTGACTGGCCAGGTCCACGGCGCTGAGCCGGGTTTCCATCTCGATGATCTGCTGGATGTGGTACAGGAACCAGGGGTCGATCTTGGTCAGGTCATGAATCTTTTCGATGCTGAAGCCGGCTCGAAATGCGTCGCCGACGTACCAGATGCGCTCCCAGTTGGGAATCCGGAGCTTGCTGCGCAGCAGTTCGAGTTCGCTTTCCGACAGGGCCCGTCGGCCATTTTCTGGCGACACGAAAATCCGGCTCTCGAAACCGTGGGAGCCGATTTCCAGGGAACGCAGGGCCTTCTGAAAACTTTCCTTGAAGGTTCTGCCGATGGCCATGACCTCGCCGACCGATTTCATCTGGGTGGTCAGGGTGGCGTCCGCCTTGGGGAATTTCTCAAAGGTGAAACGCGGGATCTTGGTGACCACGTAGTCGATGGTCGGCTCGAAGGAGGCGTAGGTCTCCTGGGTGATGTCGTTGCGGATTTCGTCGAGCGAGTAGCCGACCGACAATTTGGCGGCGATCTTGGCGATGGGGAAACCGGTGGCCTTGGACGCCAGAGCCGAAGAGCGGGAGACGCGGGGATTCATCTCGATAACCACCAGCCGGCCGTCCTTTGGGTTGATGCCGAACTGGATGTTCGACCCGCCGGTTTCGACGCCGATTTCGCGGATGATGCGCAGCGAGGCATCCCGCAGAATCTGGTATTCCTTGTCGGTCAGGGTCTGTGCCGGCGCCACGGTAATCGAATCGCCGGTGTGCACGCCCATGGCGTCAAGGTTTTCGATGGAGCAGATGATGACCACGTTATCGGCCATATCGCGCATGACCTCGAGCTCGTACTCCTTCCAGCCGATGACCGATTCTTCAATCAGTATCTCATCGGTTGGCGAAGCGTCGATCCCCGCCATGGCCATGACCTCGTACTCCTCGCGGTTATAGGCAATACCGCCGCCGGTTCCGCCGAGGGTAAAAGAGGGCCGGATGATGGCCGGAAAGCCGACATATTCTATGACTTCCATCACTTCCTGGTAGTTGTGCGCCAGGCCTGAACGGGGAACGGCCACGCCGATCCGTTCCATGGCCTGCTTGAACAGGGTGCGGTCCTCGGCCATCTCGATAGCCGGCAGCTTGGCGCCGATCAGTTCGACGCCGAATTTCTCCAGGGTGCCGTTTTTGGCGACAGCCACCGCGGTGTTGAGGGCCGTCTGGCCGCCGAGAGTCGGCAGCAGGGCGTCGGGACGCTCCTTCTCGATGATCTTGGCCAGCACATCCGGGGTGACCGGCTCAACATAGGTGCGGTCGGCAAAGCCCGGGTCGGTCATGATGGTGGCCGGGTTGGAGTTGAGCAGGACGACCTCGTAGCCCTCTTCCTTGAGAGCCTTGCAGGCCTGGGTGCCGGAATAATCGAATTCGCAGGCTTGACCGATGACAATCGGGCCGGCGCCTACAATGAGGATCTTTTTTATGTCTGTACGTTTGGGCATCGTGAGTTCCGTTATTGGTGATTGGTGATAAGTGATTGGTTAAAAAAAGTCGAGTGCGTGTGATTATTTCTAATCACAAATCACCGATCACAAATCACGGTTTTTCTCTTTTTCCATCATCTCGATAAAGCGGTCGAACAGGTAGCGGGCATCGTGGGGCCCGGGCGACGCCTCGGGATGGTACTGGACGGAGAAGGCCGACAGCGTCTTGTGGCTGATCCCCTCGACCGTATTGTCGTTGAGGTTGACGTGGGTCTGCACCGCCTTGTCGGTGATTGACGAGGCATCGACGGCAAAACCGTGATTCTGCGAGGTGATTTCGACGTTGTGCCCGTCGCCGTGCAGAACCGGCTGGTTGCCGCCGCGGTGACCGAATTTGAGCTTGTAGGTCTTGCCCCCCAATGCCAGGCTGAGCAGCTGGTGGCCGAGACAGATACCGAAAATAGGTTTTTTGCCGAGGATCTTGCGGATATTCTCCTGGGCATAGCGGATCGGTTCCGGGTCGCCGGGGCCATTGCTGAGGAAAACTCCGTCCGGGTTCATCGCCAGCACCTCTTCGGCGGGAGTTTCAGCGGGAACCACGGTGACGTCGCAGCCGAGGGTGGTCAGGTTGCGCAGGATATTGCGTTTGATGCCGAAGTCGTAGGCGACCACTTTGTAGCGGGCCGGTTCAGTCGGTTTGAGGTAGCCGCTGCCGAGCTCCCACAGCCCTTCATCCCAGGAGTAGGGCTGCTGGCAGGTGACTTCTTTGACCAGGTCTCGACCGACGATCGACGGGGCCTTGCGGGCCTTTTCGACCAGGCTGTCCGGGTCGGTGTCAACCGAAGAGATGATCCCGGTCTGGGCTCCCTTGTCGCGGATGTGCCGGACCAGGGCCCGGGTGTCGATCCCCTGGATGCCGACAATGCCGTTTTCCTTGAGATAGGCGTCCAGGCTCATCTGCGAGCGGAAATTGCTGGGATAATCGTTGTACTCCTTGACCACGAAACCGGCCAGGTGCGGTTTGGACGATTCGACGTCTTCGGTGTTGATTCCGCAGTTGCCGATCATCGGATAGGTCATGGTGACGATTTCGCCGGCGTAGGACGGGTCGGTGAGTATCTCCTGATACCCGGTCATGCTGGTGTTGAAGACCACCTCTCCGGTGATTTCCCCGGTGGCGCCGAAGGATTTTCCATGGAAAACCCGACCATCGGCCAGGGCTAGGATTGCTTTCATTGTGCGTACTGCTCCTTGTTGAATACGTTTGAGTCCGTCTTTATGTAGCGATATCTGATTGATTACTGGCGCTGGTAAACCACCTTGCCGCCGACGATGGTGCAGACGGCAGCGCCCTTCATTTCCCATCCATCGAAGGGCGTGTTTTTACTTTTCGAGTTCAGCTTGGCGGCTTCGACGGTCCAGGTCAGCTCGGTGTCGATAATGGACACATCGGCAGCAGCCCCGGCAGCGAGGGTGCCGCGGGGAATGCCGAGGGCGCGGGCCGGCGCGCTGGTCAGCTTGGCCAGCATGTCGCCCAGTGACAGCACCCCTTCACTGACCAGTCGCAGGCAGAGCGGAAGAGCGGTTTCCAGGCCGACGATGCCGTTCATGGCAACATTGAACTCGACGTTTTTTTCGTCGATATGGTGTGGTGCGTGATCCGTGGCGATGGCATCGATGGTGCCGTCGGCCAGCCCCTGTCGGATCGCGGCGACATCTTCAGCGCTGCGCAAAGGCGGATTCATCTTGGCGTTGGTATCGTAGCCGCGCACCGCTTCGTCAGTCAGGCTGAAATGATGCGGGGTCGCCTCGCAGGTGACCTTGACGCCGCGCTTTTTTGCCGCCCGCACGATCTCGACCGAGCCACGGGTTGAAACATGCGCCACATGCAGGCGGCCGCCGGTAAATTCGGCCAGCATCACGTCGCGGGCGGTGGCAGCATCCTCGGCGACCCAGGGAATCCCCTTGAGACCAAGTTCGGTCGCCACGAAACCGTCGTTCATGACCCCCTCGCCGACCAGTGACAGGTCTTCGGCGTGAGAAATCAGCACCAGGCCGAAAGGGCGGGCATATTCGAGGGCACGGCGCATGATTTCGCCATTGCACACCGGCTTGCCGTCATCGGACAGGGCGACGCAGCCGGCGTCCTTGAGGTCTCCCATTTCACTGAGGCTTTCCCCTTTGAGCCCCTTGGTGATGCTGCCGATGGGGAAGACGTTGACCAGCCCCTCTTCTTTAGCCTTGTTGCGGATATACAGGGTCACGGCCTTGTTGTCGTTAACCGGGCTGGTGTTCGGCATGCAGGCCACCGAGGTAAAGCCGCCGGCCGCCGCGGAGCGGGTGCCGCTGACAATATCTTCTTTGTATTCGTAGCCGGGATCGCGCAGGTGCACATGGATATCGATCAGGCCGGGGGCCACCAGTTTGCCGGCAGCGTCAATCACTTCGGCACCGGTGGCATCGAGGTTTTTGCCGGTCTTGGCAATTTTACCATCTTTGATCAGCAGGTCGAGGGTATCGTCAACGCCGTTGGCCGGATCGATTACGCGGCCGCCTTTGATAAGAATGCTCATCTGTCACCTCTCTATCGGGTAAATCGTATAAAGATCAGACTTCGGCCTGTTCGCCGCCGGCCACCAGGTACAAAAGCGCCATGCGCACCGCCACGCCGTTTTCGACCTGGTCAAGGATGACATTCTGCGCGCCGTCGGCCACATACGAAGATATCTCCACGCCCCGGTTCATCGGTCCCGGGTGCATGACGATGGCGTCTTTTTTGGCGAGTGCCAGCCGGGTCGGGTTGAGACCGTAGAAACGCGCGTATTCGCGCAGGGTCGGCAGCAGGGTCTTGCCCTGTCGTTCGAGCTGGATGCGCAGCATCATGACCACGTCCGCGTCGGCAATGGCCTCATCCATATCGTTGAAGACCTCGGCGCCGAGTTTTTCGATGCCCGGGGGAACCATGGTGCCGGGTCCGCAGAGGCGAACCTTCATCCCCATCTTGGTCATGGCGTACAGGTCGGAGCGGGCGACCCGGCTGTGGCTGATGTCACCGACAATCGCCACGGTGAGCCCTTCGAGTTTTCCTTTGTGCTGGCGGATGGTCAGCAGGTCGAGGAGCGCCTGGCTGGGATGTTCGTGAGCGCCGTCGCCGGCATTGATCACCGAGCAGTCGATACGTTCGGCCAGGTAGTGCGGCGCGCCGGACGCCGAGTGGCGCATGACGATGATGTCAGGCTTCATCGCCTCGATATTCTTGGCGGTATCCTCGAGGGTTTCGCCCTTGGTTACCGAGGAAGCCGAAGCGGTCATGTTGATGGTGTCGGCCGAGAGCCGTTTGCCGGCGATTTCGAAAGAAGTCCGGGTTCTGGTGCTGGCCTCGTAAAACAGGTTGACAATGGTCTTGCCCCGCAGGGTGGGAACTTTCTTGATCTCGCGGTTGTTGATCTCCTTGAAGCTGTCAGCGGTGTCGAGAATCAGTTCGATGTCTTCTTTGGAGAGCTGTTCCGTGCCAAGGATGTGCTTATGGCGGAAAGACATGGTAAACCTCCCTGGGGAATTTATGGTTTAACGAGGCGAACCTCAACGGGGCAGTAATTGTCGGCAAACTCAACCTGAATCGACTCATCGTGGGAGGTCGGCACATTGCGCCCGACATAATCGGCACGGATCGGCAGTTCGCGGTGACCTCGATCGACCAGGGTGGCCAACTGGATGTTCCTCGGCCGTCCGATGTCCATGAGGGCGTCCATGGCGGCACGGATGGTGCGCCCGGTAAAAAGGACATCATCGACCAGGATGACCTTCTGTTCATCCAGGGGGAACGGGATGTCGGTTTTTCCGATCGGCAGGCTGCCGCGGGAGCCCAGGTCGTCGCGGTACATGGTGATGTCGACGGCGCCAAGGGGAATTTCGACCCCTTCGATATCCGCAATGCGTCCCTGAAGTATCCGGGCGAGATGGTCTCCGCCAGTACGGATGCCGACCAAAACCAGGTTCGAGGTCCCCTTGTTGCGCTCCAGGATTTCGTGTGCAATCCTGGTCAACGCGCGGCTGATGCCGGCGGAGTCCAGAATGACCGTCTCGTTTTTCACCATGCCCGAGTCTCCTTCCCGTCGAATATCATGCATAAAAAAAATACCTTCACGCCGGCGGGCGAAAAGGTACCTGTACTTGGATAGGCTCCAACTATGGATCTTTTATTAATCGCCACCTTTGCTAACCTCTCTGGATTAACTTAAAAGGGACATGCTCAAATTTTCGCGACTATAGCAATAACGGCAAAGCCAAGTCAACCGAAAACAAGGGAGAAATCAACTTCTAATTGATCGGCCGGCCGATGCGGTTCCAACGGATTTTTTCAAGCCAGCCGCCCAGGGAATTCCACGACCAGTACTTGATGAAAGCCAAGCCCTTGATCTTGTCATCAGCGACGAAGCCCCAGAAACGGCTGTCATAGGAACGGTCGCGGTTGTCGCCCATGACGAAATAGCTGCCATCGGGAACCGTCACCGGTTCCATGAAATCCCGGGGACCGAAACCGGCGGCAACCACGGTCGGCTCCTTGTGAATCTCCTGGGGGATCTGGTGCAGTACGCCATTGACGAACACCTGCTTGTTGCGTACCTCAATGGTGTCACCGGGAACGCCGACCACCCGCTTGATAAAGTCCCGCCGCTGGAAGAAGCTTTTGCCCTCATCCTCGGGGAACTCGAAAACGATCACATCGCCGCGCTGGGGGTGGCGGATGGTCAGGTAACGGCCATCAACAAGGGGGATCTGCACGCCGTAGATGAACTTGTTCACCAGCAGGTGGTCGCCGATCAGCAGGGTGTCTTCCATCGATCCGGAAGGGATCTTGAATGCCTGGACGACGAAAGTTCGGATGATCAGGGCGAGGATGGCCGCGACGAAAAGCGCCTCGGCATATTCCCGGTACCAGGGCTTTTTCACGACGGCTGCAGCGGTAGTGGTTTTTGCCGATTGGGCCATTATTTCTGCTCTTTCACCTTGAGGATGGCGAGAAACGCTTCCTGGGGAAGCTCGACGTTGCCGACCTGCTTCATCCGTTTCTTGCCTTCTTTCTGCTTTTCCAGCAGCTTGCGCTTACGGGTGATGTCGCCGCCGTAGCATTTGGCGGTTACGTCCTTGCGCAGCGCCTTGACTGTCTCACGGGCGATAACCTTGTTGCCGATGGCGGCCTGGATGGCCACCTCGAACTGCTGACGCGGGATGAATTCTTTCATTTTCGAAACCAGGTCGCGGCCGCGATAGACGGCCTTGTCGCGATGGACGATGAGCGACAGGGCATCGACCAGGTCTCCGTTGATCAGCACATTGAGGCGAACCAGGTGGCTTTCGCGATAGTCGAGGTGTTCGTAGTCGAAGGAGGCATAGCCGCGGGTGATCGACTTGAGCCGGTCGTAGAAATCAAGAACAATTTCATTGAGCGGCAACTCGTAAACAACCATCACCCGGTTGGCGGTCAGGTACTTGATTTCCCGCTGTACGCCCCGCTTTTCTTCGCACAAAGCAAGGACGGTGCCGACAAATTCGTTGGGCACGTGGATCGAGGCGAGGATGAACGGCTCGTCAATGCGCTCGATATGCTGGATTTCTGGAAGCTTGTTGGCGCTTTCGACTCGCAGCAGTTCACCCTTGACGGTAGTGACCTTGTAGACAACGGTCGGCGCTGTCGTGATCAGTTCAACACCGAATTCACGCTCCAGTCGCTCCTGGATGATCTCCATGTGCAGCAGGCCGAGAAATCCACAGCGAAAGCCGAATCCCAGGGCCAGGGAGTTTTCCGGCTCAAAGGAAAAGGAACTGTCGTTGAGGCGCAGCTTTTCAAGGGCATCACGCAGGGAATCGTATTCCCCGGTGTCTATGGGGTAAAGGCCGGAAAAAACCATCGGTTTGACTTCTTTGAAGCCAGGCAGCGGCGTCTCGGCCGGACGATGCAGGTGGGTGATGGTGTCGCCGACCTTGGCATCATGCACCACCTTGATCCCGGCAATGACGAAGCCGACCTCCCCGGCGGTCAGGTTGCCCATCTCTACCGGATGCGGAGAAAAAACCCCAACCTTAAGAACTTCATAGCTTTTCTTGTTGGCCATGAGTTGAATCTTGTCGCCCTTCTTCAGGCTTCCGTCGAAAATGCGCACCAGAATGATAACGCCCTGGTACGAGTCGTACCAGGAGTCGAAAATCAGCGCCTTCAGCGGAGCATCCTGGTCGCCGGTGGGCGCCGGCACTTTGCTGACGATCGATTCCAGGATATCGTGAATGCCGATCCCTTCCTTGGCACTGGCAGAAACGGCGTCCGAGGTGTCGAGGCCAATGATCTCCTCGATTTCGGCTTTGACCGCCGCCGGATCGGCGCTGGGCAGATCGATCTTGTTCAGCACCGGAAAGACTTCAAGGTTCTGATCGATTGCCAGATAGACGTTGGCAAGAGTCTGGGCCTCAACCCCCTGGGTGGCATCGACCACCAGCAGCGCCCCTTCGCAGGCGGTCAGCGAGCGACTGACTTCGTAGGTGAAATCGACGTGCCCGGGCGTGTCGATCAGGTTGAGGATGTAGTCATTACCGTCATCACCCTTATACTTCAACCTGACCGCCTGGGCCTTGATGGTAATCCCGCGTTCCCGTTCCAGCTCCATCTTGTCAAGGAACTGGTCGGTTTTCTCGCGGGCGGTCAGGGTTCCGGTTTCTTCGAGAAGCCGGTCGGCCAGGGTCGATTTGCCGTGGTCGATATGGGCTATGATGGAAAAGTTGCGAATAAGCTTTTTGTCCATATTCTTCTTTTCTTAATGACTTAAGTTAGATAAAACGCAATCTCGTACCTTAATAAAATCACCGCGGTTTGTAAAGCAGAATCAGGGGGCTGTATCGCCGGGCAAACGCATTCTCGTTGTTCGAGAAATGAACGGCTGCCTCTCTTTGCCACCCCCCTGTGGCCGCTTTTATCCTTGATTTATCCCAGCCCACAGGCCTAGATTGATAGGTAAAATAGTTAAGCAAGGAGTCACCGTGAAAACAATCGATGCTCTTCTCAGCGCCAGCTGCCAGGCGCATAAGGAAAAAATCGCCTTTCGGGAAAAAATCCACGGCAACTGGGTCCAGACCAACTACGCTTCCCTGTGGCAACAATCCAGCCGAATAGCCGCCGGACTGCAGCAGCAGGACTTCAAGGCCGGCGACCATGCCGCCCTGCTCGCGCCCTCCTCTCCCCGCTGGGTTATGGCCTATTTAGGCATCCTGTTGGCTGGTGGTGTCGTTGTGCCCGTCGACAAGGACCTTAAAGCCGGCGAGCTCAAGCACCTACTCGGCGATTGCGAAGCCAGCCTGGTCTTCACGACCCCTGGCTATCTCGATGTTTTGCTAGAGATCAAGAGCGACCTGCCCAAGCTTGAACGGATTGTCCTGATTGAGCAGCGGCAGAACGAATTCAGCAATAATCGTGAAAGTGCCGTCGCCATTGGCGAACTGGTCAGTGAATGGCATCGTTTGCGTAAGGAGTTTAAGCTTCCCGAAGAAA